>NZ_JAKUDW010000029.1:0-63688 GCF_022662595.1 Bacillus cereus group sp. BfR-BA-01524
CATCCTTATCATATAAGGTAATCCCTACATACTTTTCATTTTTAAAGCGCTCATGGAACTCATTACCAACGAAAGAAACGTTGATTTTCTTTTCATCATGAAGGAGTGTTATAACAGAATTTACCTCATCACCGTAACCTTTAAATACCATAGTATCTCCATAAAGACTGTTAACTGGAACAGAAATGAAATTCCTCTGTCCTTTCTCATCCTCAATTTCTACTAATATCGCTCTTTTTCCAACCTCTAAATCCGGCCACATAATTCTACCTGTTACTTTTACATTTTCACCCAAATTTCGAACAAGACTATTCGCTAGATTTTCATTAAAATTCGCACCAACGATGAGATTTTGTACCACATTAGACGCTTCACCATAAGGAAGCCCGCCATATGGTTTCACTTGTTTTTCACGAATAATATTACTATCTGTTGCTTTCCATATTTCTTTTTCTAATTTAGGCAAATTTAAATTTCCGATTTTTTCTCTAACCTCATCATTTGGACTTAATCCCCATTTCTCAAAAAACGGCACTAAGTTTTGTTCAGCCGCTTTCGATGCCATATAAATAAACATTTGCTTTTTATCTTCATCTGAAGCAGGTATTTCAAATTCTGGTAATAAGCGATACATTTGATGTAAATTAGGGTAAAAATGCTCTCCATAAGCTAAATCAAGTTGCCAAAACATTACTAGTTTCTCAAATTCTTTCATCTTTTTTTGAGCATCAGGATTATCTAAGTAGGCAAAAGCTTTTTTATAATGACCATCTTCTTCTAGACTTGATTTATTGCCTAACATCCTTTGAACCGATAATGAATATATATTTACCGTTACTTCTCCTACACCTGACCAAAACCAGGGAGCTTGCTGATGTAAATGCCCTACTTCATGCCACGGTCCCCAGCCATCTCCTTGTAATCTCTTTATATTTAAAACCCTATCCATAGTCTCTGGAACATACCCTGTATGATAATGAGTAGCAAACATCCAATCATCTTTATCTGGTTTTCTCTTTTCAACAAATTGGATATAGTGGTTTGGAGCTTTTGACAACCCTACACCATCTTCAGATAATCCTGCTACAGAATTTTCAAAGCGAATAATCTTATCATGTAGCCTCATTAATTCTACTGGATCCGTCTCTCCCATATAGTTTTCCACTGCTTCAGGACTTGCAGTAATTAAACTTCTCTCACCCTTCAATTCAACTGCATAAGGATTTTTATACTTCTTTAACATTGCATCCCAATCTTTTTTTGTGTGTTTTCCTAAGATAAATAATGGAAAATGACTTCCTCCATGAATAACTGAAGCCGCTACTTCGCCATCATTATTCATATTATAAAAATACAGTATTCCACCTCTTGAAGATGAAATATTATTTTCACCAGGTTTTAACTCAAATTCTTCAAACCCTTTTTCATCGTATGACTTCGTTCCTATGAACGCTTTAATAGATTGCGTTCCTTTTATTTCAATTTTAATTTCTTCATTTGGACTAGCATAAATTCCAGTTGGTTCATTCGCTGAAAGTACATAACGTACTTTCAAGCGTTTTTGCTCTTCTTCAATACTACCTTTCCCAGGCAAATGAAACGTTCTCTGCTCCAAACGATTCTCTTTACTCTCTTCCAACTGCCCGCCCTTATTCTCTTCCAAAGGCGCCGCATATCCTTTCGATGCTTCGAAAGCTACTGGTGATAATAATGTAGATATACAAATACCAGCTACCAATACCCTACTCTTTTTCTGCTTTGACATAATCTGTGTCCCCTGTCCTTTTTTTTAGACAAACCACCCTACATATTCATTTAATAAGAAATCCTATTATTTTTATAAAAACATTTAATGAATAGACTAATACCTCTCGCACCTATATCAATTACTACCGCATTTCTCTAAATGTATTCGCTTTCTTATATTGTAAAATTTTTTATGTATTACGCCCCCTCACTTCTCTCTACTTGTGATGAGTTCTCTTCTTACATAAAAGGAAAAATAGTAAAAGATATATTTCAGTCTCGTCATCTATACATCTAAAAATAAAAATAGCAATAAAACCTTACATTTTCTTCATATATGACCATCTATAGGTAGTTTTTCCAAATGAATTTTACACGCTTTTACCTGCATTTAATAGCCTCCCCCCAAGAATAATATTACAATTTTGTGAATTTAATCTACTAATCGTAACGTTAGGATTTTATTATATTTATATTATTTTCAAATATAATTTACTCTGTAAAAACACTATTTCTATCCTTTTTATTATTTTTTTAATATAATTTTAATCCTCACATACAAAAAGCATTGGCATACGCCAATGCTTTCTCATTATCTCTTTTGATTCGGTTTATGCGGTTCATTTGGAGTATATGGCTTATTTGGTTTATTTGGAGCCTCAGCCTTTTTCCAACTTACCGCTAACTCTGGACTTGTTTTTTCTTCACTACGCTCAAGTAATACTACTGCATTTTGAATAGTCGGTGTACCTTTATGTGCAATCCCTTGTAGTTTCGTTAAATTTCCTGATACTTTAAAGCTAAATCCACCAGCTGGTGTTTGTTTCGGAATTAAAATGCGGAACTTTTCTCCTACATTAAATTCTGTTTTTGTTTCGCCTTTTTCATTTGCAAATTTCACGCCCGCTGGTGCACCTGTTGCTTGCACTTTATATGTTCCGCTTTTTGCATTTGTTTCTACTGTATATAAACCTGTTTCAAAGAAATCATTTTTTAATACTGCTTCTTGTTCTTCTGTAGGAGTTACACTCATCGTAATTTCTTGTAACTCTTCACTAGCGTTTGCTTTTGCAACGATGTCTTTCGTTACTTTCTCTACATTTTTATTGCGGAAATCTAAATCATTAACATCAATTTGTTTTAACGCATTCCACACTGCCAGCTGCGTTGCGTAATGCGCCTCTCTCCAATCAGATACTCCTAATTCTTGTGGGCTCTTTTGTGGATATCCATTCAACAGTACACGGTACACATTAATATCCACTTTACCCATTTCTGGTAAATCTTGACCACTCGGAGATTTTAAATCTACATTTAAGCAAAATGCAATTTTTCCATCTGCCGTTTTAATAAGTTCTGTTCGAATTGGTTTCTTCTTTGACTTACTATAACTCCAATCCATTTCATACTTTGTATGGTCCATAACTTCTGCGAATGCTTTTTGAAGTGGGAATAATACAAATAAGACACTTAAAAACATAGCTACAAGTTTGAACGATTGCTTTATATTCATGTTTACAGCCCCTTAATAACAAACTTAATACTAAGTAGTATTTAATTAGAAAATATTTTTATGCACAAAAAAAGAGTGCATAAAAGCACTCTTTTTTCTTTCTTACTTTAATCTTAGAAATCGAAGTTATCAGGATCTGGACCAACGCGGTGATTTTGGTTTAACGCATCGATTTTTTCCATGTCTTCTTTTGTTAATTCAAAGTTAAATACATCAGCATTTGCAATAATGCGGTGTTCTTTCGTTGATTTCGGAATTGTAATTACTCCGTTTTGAAGATCCCAACGTAAAATTACTTGTGCTGTTGTTTTACCGTGTTTCTCAGCAATTGCTTGTAATGTTTCATTATCTAATAATTGACCTTGCATAAGTGGTGACCATGCTTCCATTTGAATACCTTGTTCTTTACAGAAAGCTTGTAATTCTTTTTGTGTTAAACGAGGGTGGTATTCTACTTGGTTAATCATTGGCTTAATTTCTGCATCTTTCATTACATCTTGTAAGTGATGAATTTGGAAGTTACTTACGCCAATTGCACGTACGCGATCTTCTTTATAAAGTGTTTCTAGTGCTCTCCACGTATCTTTATATTTTCCTTCTACAGGCCAGTGAACAAGATATAGGTCTAAATAATCTAATTCTAATTTCTTTAAGCTCTCTTCGTATGCAGCAATTGTTTCTTCGTACCCTTGATCTGCGTTCCATACTTTTGAAGTAATAAATAATTCTTCTCTTGAAATACCAGTCGCTTCAATACCTGCACGGATTCCTTCACCTACAGCTTTTTCATTTCCGTAAATTGCAGCTGTATCGATGCTGCGGTATCCTGCTTTAATTGCTGATTTAATCGCTTCTACAAGTTCTGGTCCTTCTTCTACTTTAAATACACCTAAACCGAACCAAGGCATTTCTACACCATTATTTAATACTGTTTTACTTTGTAAGTTTTTCATTTTATTTTCGCTCCTTTTATTTTACTTGATCTCTTTTTTCTAATGTCATGCTCCATGCTGTTAAAATCACAGCACCTACTACCATAAGACCACCTACCCAAGCAGTATGGATTAATCCTAACGAATTCGTTACAAGGCCACCTATATAAGAACCTAAAGCGATCCCTCCGTTAAATGCGGCAATATTAATTGCTGAAGCAACATCAACCGCACTTGGAACAAAGCGCTCTGCCAATATAACTACATATACTTGTAGCCCCGGAACATTCATAAATGCGAATAGTCCCATGAAAATAATTGTGATTAATCCAGCTACTTTAAATGGCGCTGTAAATGTTAAAACAAATAATATGATCGCTTGAATAAAGAACATGTAAAATAGCGCTCGAATCGGATTATGATTCGATAATTTCCCGCCAACCATATTCCCTATCGCAATTGCGATTCCATACACTAATAAAATGATAGTAACGGTACTTGCTTCAAATCCTGTTACTTCTTGTAATAGTGGTGATAAATACGTAAATGTTACGAATGTACCACCGTATCCAAGTGCAGTAATAATGAAAACAAGTAATAGTCTTCCATTTTTAATTAATTTAAATTGATCACGAAACGATACAGGTACACCATTTTTTAAATTAGATGGGACAAGTATACTGTTTGCGATGAAAGCAATAATTCCAATTACGACAATCGCCATAAATGACGCTCTCCAGCCAAACTCTTGACCGATAAATGTTCCAATTGGCACACCAGTAATAGTCGCAACTGTTAATCCAGTAAACATAATCGCAATTGCGCTAGCACGTTTATTCTCCGGTACGATTGCAGCCGCAATTGTAGATCCAATTGACATAAACACACCATGTGCAAACGCAGATACAATTCTTGCGATAATTAATACAGTGAAGCTTGTTGCTACCGCCGCAATGCCATTACCAATAATGAAAATAACCATAATCCACATTAATAATGTCTTTCGCGACATACTAGCCGTTAACGCTGTTAAAACAGGTGCTCCTACCGCTGCTCCTAACGCATATAAGGAAACCGTTAAACCGGCTGTTGTAACCGAAACATTTAAATCTTTCGAAATAGATGGTAGTAAACCGACACTAATAAACTCGGTCGTACCAATCCCAAACGCACTAATTGCTAGTGCTAATAAAGCAAACATACTTCTTCGATTCGTCTGAACTTCCGAAGATGATACTGTATATGAACTCAATTGAATTCCTCCTTATTACAAGAAATCCAATCATAATAGTATGATAAAAAGGCCCTTTTATCTTCTAAAACATATATTTCATACTTACAAATGCTATTATGAATGGTTTCATTCTTTTTTTGAAGAACGCACTTTAAAGTACGATAGGCACTAAAAAGTAACATAGTCACTTTTTAGTACCGTACTACTCATTTGCCTCTTACATGTGCTATTATGAAACATATTTAACATAATAAAAAGTACGTACTTTAAAGTGCTATAGGTACTAAAAAGTAACATTTGTATTATTAAACTTACTTTACTCAAAAAGGGAGGGTTTCATATGAAGAAATACAATATTCCTGTAGAGGCGACTTTAGAAGTTATCGGCGGCAAATGGAAAGTTGTTATTCTTTGTCACTTAACGAAAGGTACAAAGAGAACGAGTGAATTAAAACGCTCCATGCCTGGTATTACACAAAAAATGTTAACGCAGCAATTACGTGAATTAGAAGACGACGGGGTCATTCAAAGAAAAGTATACAACCAAGTCCCACCGAAAGTAGAATATTCTCTTACCGACTACGGTTGGTCTTTAGAATCCATTCTTGACTCTCTTTGTTCTTGGGGCGAATGCCATCTTGAAAAAGAAGGTAACACATCAATGCTAATTGCGGAAGGTGAATAATAGGAAAAAGGAAAAAACGAACATGAATTTGTTCGTTTTTTCCTTTTTTTCTATATATATATGTACATTTCTAACTGAAACAAAATATTTTATACGCTTTCATACCTTGTCAGCACTACGTTATACACTCAATATCAAATAATTAGGAATCATTTTTATGTTAACATAGGTGTATATAGTATATAATATAGGATATATATTATATACACTTTCCGGTAACGGAGCTTTTCCATTATGCGGACAAGCCATATATCGGACAGTTCATAAATAATAAGTAAGACGTTATGGTTTTAGATTTATGTTTGCAGCTTACTTGCTGTCATAAATTTAAAGGCATTTTATTGTGTTTTGTGAAACTTTGCATAAAGTTTCGTAAACGTTTACTATCTTACTTATAAAAAATAAGAGTATTGCTATCGTAAAGGAGAATTGGAGATGCCAGAAACTATGACTCAAACAAAGCCAGAACAAGAAACTGTACAAATTTCTGCTAGCCAAGGACAACTTGATGTACTTGATCAGTTGTTAAAACCTGAGGTACAAGAATCATTAACAACACTAGTAGAACAGCTTCCAAAATTAACTGAGCTTGTTAACATTTTAACTAAGTCTTATGACTTCGCTCAAACTGTTGCTACTGATGAAGTATTAAAAAGCGACACTGTTGGTGCAATTACAGAGCTTGTAGAACCTGTAAAAGATACAGTGAAAAGCATGGCTGCAACTGCAATCGAAGCGAAAGATCGTGCTGACGAAAGTACTGAAGTTATCGGCCTATTCGGTCTATTAAAATTACTAAAAGATCCACAAGCACAAAAAATGTTCCGCTTTGTGAACGCATATCTTCAAATTAGTGCAGAACGTAACAATAAATAATTTAACTTATAACAACAATTAGTAAAGACGGGGGATATCATACTATGTCAAAACAAATTGTCATCTTAGGCGCTGGTTATGGCGGTCTTCTTGCCGCTTTAAACGTACGTAAATATTACAGCAAATCAGAAGCACAAGTTACAGTGATTAACCAATACCCAACACACCAAATCATCACTGAACTACACCGCCTTGCAGCTGGTAACGTTGCTGAGCAAGCAATTGCAATGCCACTTACAAAGCTTTTCAAAGGTAAAGATATCGATCTTAAAATCGCAACAGTTGAGTCATTCTCTGTTGATAGCAAAGAAATCAAACTAGCTGGCGGCACTACTTTATCTTACGATGCACTTGTAGTTGCTTTAGGAAGTAAAACTGCTTACTTCGGTATTCCAGGACTAGAAGAAAACAGCATGGTATTAAAATCTGCTGCTGATGCAAACAAAATCTACAAACACGTTGAAGACCGTATTCGTGAATACGCGAAAACGAAAAACGAAGCTGATGCTACAATCGTAATCGGTGGTGGCGGATTAACTGGCGTTGAGCTAGTTGGTGAGCTTGCTGACATTATGCCTAAACTTGCAAAAAGCCACGGCGTAAATCCAAAAGAAGTTAAACTTCTTCTTGTTGAAGCAGGTCCAAAAATCCTTCCAGTATTACCAGACCACTTAATCGAACGTGCAACTACTAGCCTAGAAGCACGCGGTGTTACATTCTTAACAGGTCTTCCTGTAACAAACGTTGCTGGCAATGAAATCGACTTAAAAGACGGTCAAAAACTTGTTGCTAACACATTCGTTTGGACAGGTGGCGTTCAAGGTAACCCATTAATCGGTGAATCAGGTCTTGAAGTTAACCGTGGACGTGCAACAGTTGATGCATACCTACAATCTACTTCTCACAAAGACGTATTCGTTGCTGGAGACAGCGCTGTTGTCTTCTCTCCAGACGGTCGTCCATACCCACCAACTGCACAAATCGCTTGGCAAATGGGTGAGTTAATTGGATACAACTTATACGCAGCACTAGAAGGCAAAGCATTCGAAGAGTTCGCACCTGTAAACTCTGGAACACTTGCTAGTCTAGGACGTAAAGATGCGGTTGCTACAATTGGAGCAAGCAATACTCCACTTAAAGGCTTACCAGCATCATTAATGAAAGAAGCAAGTAACGTTCGTTACTTATCACACATTAAAGGTCTATTCAGCTTAGCTTACTAATCTGAATATAAGCCCGAATCATGCCCAGCATGGTTCGGGCTATTTTTATCCCGCTATTTGCGGGCAGTAAAACTCCCACTGATTAAAGTTTCACTTTATCCGTAATTTTCTCTAATTTATTTATTCGGCAGAAGAATAATATAACCCTTTTAATTATCTAAATTTACTGATTATTTTATGTCTAAATTGTGTATATGAAAGGGATGGAAGTATTCTTCCTACTCCCATCCCTTTCACACAAACTATTCTCCTAATTTCACAAGGCTGTAGTTCTTCTTCCCTTTACGAATAATAATAAATCTTCCATCAAACGAATTTTCTACAGTAACATCCGTACCCACATCTGTTACTTTCTCACCATTCATAGAAATCGCACCATTATTAATGTCCTCGCGTGCTTGTCGTCTAGATGGTTCAATCCCTAAATCGACTAGCCACTCTACGATGTTTTTCGTCTCTTTTAAAGACTGGAATGTTGGCATTTCTTTAAAACCTTGTTCAATTTCATCAGCTGTTAACGATTTAATATCTCCGCTAAATAACGCTGCTGTAATTTTCCCAGCTTGCAGGAACGCCTCTTCTCCATGAACGAATTTCGTCATTTCTTCCGCTAACACTTTTTGCGCTTCACGTTTATGAGGCTCCGCTTCTACCTTCACTGCTAATTCATCAATACGCTCTTTCGTTAAGAACGTAAAGTATTTCAAGTATTTAATTACATCACGGTCATCTGTATTTACCCAGAACTGGTAAAATTCAAACGGTGTCGTTTTTTCAGGATCAAGCCAAACCGCACCACCTGCTGATTTACCAAACTTCGTACCGTCCGATTTTAATAATAGCGGAATCGTTAATCCGAATACTTTCGCCTCATGACCTTCTAACTTACGAATTAAATCTAAACCACTCGTAATATTTCCCCATTGGTCACTACCACCAATTTGAAGTTGAACATCTTCTTTCGTGTATAAATGATGGAAATCCAGTGCTTGCAAAATTTGGTACGTGAATTCTGTGAAAGAAATACCTGTATCTAAACGACTTGCTACAATATCCTTCGCTAACATGCTATTGATGCTAAAATTTTTCCCGTAATCACGTAAAAACTCAATAACATTTATTTCATGTGTCCAATCATAGTTATTTACCATCTTCACTTCGCTATTTCCGCCAAAATCAAATAGCTTTTTCATTTGTGCTGTTAACGCATCTACATTATGCTGAACCACTTCTAACGTTTGAAGTTGACGCTCCGATTGTCGTCCACTCGGATCACCAATTGTTCCTGTTGCCCCGCCAATTAAAATAACAGGATGATGGCCAGCTAATTGGAATCTCTTCATCATCATAAACGGAATCAAATGTCCGATATGCATACTATCACCAGTTGGATCAACTCCGCAGTATAGTGAAATCTTTTTCTCTTCTACTAGCTTACGTAAGCCTTCTTCGTCAGTCTGCTGATTAACGGCGCCGCGCCATTCTAATTCATCAATAATATTCATCTTTTGTCATCCCCTTTATTTTTAAAAAACAAAAAAGCCCCTATGTCTACGATAGACATAGGGACGATTATTCACCGTGTTACCACCCAGTTTGCATAAATAGCATAGCTACTCATACCACTCTTAGCAATAATATCGATTGCTAGTCCGCTTAGCATTACCTAAGATACTCCAGAGTGTAATTCGCAAGTTTGTTTGTGCTAGGTTCCAGCAACCCCTAGCTCTCTCGTTAACAGTGACAAACTGCTACTGGGCTCTTTCAACGTATGTTATTTGTTAAATTATTAGCATTATATTGAATTGAAAACAAATTGTCAACAATACCCAAATATTATTTTAAAATAATTCATATCTTCATACGTATTTCGTTATTCCTTATCTTCTCCAATAATCCTTACTTCTCGCTCTAACTTCACGCCAAATTTCTCTTCAACTGTCTTTTGTACGAAGTGAATTAAATCGATGTAATCTTGTGCTGTTCCGTTATCAACATTCACCATAAATCCAGCGTGTTTTAAAGAAACTTCCACTCCACCAATTCGCTTACCTTGTAGTCCTGAGTCTTGAATCAACTTACCAGCAAAGTTATTTGGTGGACGCTTAAATACGCTACCACATGAAGGATATTCTAGAGGCTGTTTTGACTCACGCTTAAACGTTAAATCATCCATTTTTGCTTTAATTTCTTCACGTACACCTTCTTCAAGTTCAAATCTCGCTTCAAGAATAATGTAATGGTTGTTAGCAAATACACTCTTACGATATCCAAATTCAAATGCTTCTTTCGTCAAAGTACGTAGCTCTCCATCACCTGTCATTACAACAGCTTCTGTTAACACAAACGATACTTCACCACCGTAAGCACCAGCATTCATATATAACGCTCCGCCAACTGAACCTGGAATACCACAAGCAAACTCAAGACCCGTTAAGTTATGGTCTAAAGCAATACGTGATACGTCAATAATTGCTGCACCACACTGTGCTACAATCGTCGTTCCTGTTACAGTAACACCTGTAATATGAATTAAACTTACTGTAATCCCGCGAATTCCACCATCTTTAATAATGACATTCGATCCATTTCCTAAAAACGTAACTGGAATATTATATTCGTTCGCATATTTGATAACTTCTTGAATTTCATCATAATTTGTAGGCGCAACAAAAACATCTGCTTTTCCGCCAACTTTAATATGCGTATGATTCTTTAACATTTCATCTTGTTTAACATGTCCTTCAGGCAATACCGTACTTAAATATTTATAAACCTCTTGCATATTCATTTTACGATTCCTCTATTTCTATATTCATTTTATCCCGTTATACGGGCCCATAATATCCCCACGTACATGAAAGAACCTAAAGTGGTGGATACAGTGTACCCAAAATCAATTCGAGACACCTATAAACCTCTTAATTTATAAGAGGTGCCACTCATATTAAAATATATATTGCATAATAAAGCAACCCAAATGGACTACTAAACTTGACATGTCATCAGAAAGACAACAATTTGTAAAATATGTGACTTTTTCAAAACACTATCCCTCAGTATCTTACTATACCATACAAAAAGAAAGTGGTATTTTTTTGTACTTTTTACTTTATTTACATCAATAAAAAAAGAGCACATCCGACAGAATGTGCTCTTTCTATACTCTTTATATTACTTTTCGTTCTCTTCTTTTTCCTTATCAAACCATAATAGTTCATCGTCATCCACTTCACCATTATAATTGATTAAAATTTCTTCTCCCGCTTTTATATCCTTATACGCGAAGAAGTTAAAAGTATGATTCTCGAAGACAATTTCATACGTTGCATTCGGATTATATGCATGATTAAATAACATGCCGTATCCTAACAGGAATGCCGTATGATTTACCCCATACTCAAATGCGTAGTCAGCAAGTAACGTTTTTTCAATGTGTTCATGCTGTTCATTCGGATAAGAGATAACCGGTGCTGAGTGAATCAACTCACCCTTTTTAATATCACGAGTTGCAAATACACCTCTATTAAATTCTCCATCACTAAGTTCAGAAGTCTTAACTTCGATCATATGCGTCACCTATATAATTCTTTCTTTGAAGTATTTTATCCCGCTATTTGCGAGGTTCAACTAATAATCAGTAGGTATTAGTCTCACTTTATCTCCTTAAGCTTGGCAGAAAACGCGCAGAAAAGCAATTAAATTACTATCAAGTATTCATTTAAATGAAAAAAGAGCACATCATTTGTGCTCTTTCCAAGCAATATTACTTTTCTAAAATATCTTCTAACAACTTCACTTGCTTGCTAACAGTTTGTAATGTCTTCACTGACGTATCATTTCTATGTTTTTCTTCTTCCACACTCGCTAATACTTCTTCTGTAGCTGTAGAAGTTTGCTGAATTACGTTAGAAGCATGCGTAACATCCTTTACGATATTCGTCGTTTTAACTTGGAAACTTTCTTGATGAACAACAACCTCTCGCATTACTTCATTAATCGCATCAATAAACTTCCCTAAATCCGTTACATTTGTTAAAACGCTTGCTAACATTTCGTTACACTCTTCTTGTACTCTTTCTGACTTCTCTACCTGCACTTCTACCTTACTTGCTTGATTACTAAACTCCTTCAAAATCCCTTGAATTCTTCCCGCAGAACGATTTGATTCTTCAGCAAGCTTTAACACTTCACTCGCTACAATAGCAAAACCTTTTCCATGCTCACCTGCCCTGGCAGCTTCAATATTTGCATTTAAAGCTAGCAAACTCGTCTGACTTGAAATATTCGTTATTACATCTACAATTTCATTAATTTGTTTCGATTGCATCATTAAATCTCTAAATATAATTCCAGACTGTGAAACAACATCATTTAAACTTCTCATGTTAGCTTCAAAATTTCTTAAAGTATTTACGCTGCCCTTTGAAATTTCTAAACTTTCATCCACACGAGCCGATGCAGTTCTTACTTGAGAGATGATTTGTTCAATATTTCCCTCCATATCATTCAATACTTCTACCGAACGATACATCATCTCTGATTGTGATTGCGTACCAACTGCTACCTCTTCAAAGGCAAAATTAATTTCACTCATCGATTCCATCGACGTGTTCATATTTTGTCTTAAATGATTGAAATTACTATCTAGTTTCAAAACTGTTTCACCAATAAGCCTTTGCGTCTCTTCTAGCTCCTGAGCTTTTCTCATTACTTCTTGCTTCTCATCACTTAAACGAAGGAGCAGATTAGAACCGATTTTCGTGACGCCCCACATAGCGATTGTTACAATCGCTAACAAACTTGCAAAATTAGCAGCTTCAGACGAGGCTGTATAAGCAAAAAATTGCTCCGGCCAATAGCTACAAAGGATAAATGTGATCACAACAGCTACTCCGCCAAGAATTAAAATGAGACGCTCACTTAAATAAATAAGTGAAACAGCTAATGTGAAATAGATCATTTGAAATACAGCCGGGCTTTCATTAAAAGCTTGTACCATAATGTAAGACATTGTAAGCAACATAAATGTCATGATATATTTATACGCTGATTCCATACTTTTTATAAAAGTAAAAAGCGTTCCAAATGCAACGACAGAAATACCACAAATCCAAAACGCTATTGCTCTCTCTGTAAAAATATATCCATAATACCCAATCGCGATTATCCCAAGGAAGAAACTAAAAATCGTTATAAACAGTAATAAATGATTTTTCTGTGATTCTTTCTCAAGGTTAGAAAAACAAGTCCTCTTTAACCACTCCATATGAAGCCCCACCTTCTACTTATACATATCAATTACTTCAGTTTAAATACCGCACTCACTGGGTTATGATCGCTATTTTCAAACTTTAAATCTTTCCCTTGTACATTTACAATCTCTACATTCGGTGAAACGATAAAGCCATCAATAATAGTGACGAAATTTTCACCTTCTACATATTTCTTTACATCATCTCTCACAGTCATAACAGACGGATCTACAGCCCACTTAAAGCCACCGTCCGTAAAGTCCTTCGGTAACTCTACTAACCACTCAGGACGCTCTTTCACGAACTTCGGATCACTTAATTGAGCGTTTGAAACTAATTGATTCCAATCTCCGCCCATTATTACGTAATCGCCATTTTCATACTGCTTGTTCATATATTCTTTTAAATACTCTACTTGCTGTTTTCTAATTTTCCCGCCTTCATCATAAGCAGACAAATGTAAATTTACGAGTCTAACATGTTTCCCATTATTAACAGGTATTTTATGTTCCACAATTGCCCGATCTAAATCAAACAAACGCTTTGGCCACGGCTCCATTCCAGGAAGCTGGAACCTCTTCGCTTCTTGAACAGTGTATTTAGAAAACGTACTTAATCCAGCCTCCGCATATCCCATTGGATTTGTTATTGGCACCGGAACCCATTTCGTATCGTAGTTCTTGCCAAATGACGAAACATAATCAGGTAATCCTTTTTTCAAAAATTCATGTTCATTTACATCAAATGAACGAAGTGACTTTATATCAACTTCTTGTAATAGCGCAAAATCACTATTTTCATTTTGTAAAAACGAAAGCATATTCTTTAAATTAGTTTCTGTTTGCTCTTTACTACTTGAACCAGCCCCCTTTCCCCCATCCATAAAGAAATCTTGCTCCTTATCTAACCCTGCATATCCAATATTAAATGTTGTAACTTTAAATTCATTTCCAGTCGCTAATACGCGCTCCTTATTATTCTCCACCTTCAAGCTTGTAACATCAGCAGGCTGTTCTTTAGTAAGTGTCATATACGCTAGAAATCCTCCTACAATGCCCGCTACTACTAAAACACATATAAATACGATTTTAAAAAATTTCTTCAAATAAATGACTCCTTTTCACGCGAATTTATTTTTCTTTATTTTCAGTCAAATAAAGAAAACGACACACATAAGAAACATTTTATCATAATTAAAACCGTATATCACTATATTTAGTTGATAAGTAATCGATCCTGTTTTAATTACTTAAAAAACCTTCAGACATCAAAAAAAGAAAAGTTACACCCACCTCCTCACTGGAAATTAAACGGTATATTTAGTACACTATATGTAATAATCATAGGCGATGGAGTTCGCCATAAACGCTGCTTAGCTAATGACTCCTACCAGTATACATACTGGTAGGAGTCTATTTTTTTGAGCAAGCTATTTAAAGAGGTGAGAAAATTGATTTATATTATCGTCGGCATTGCCGGTATATTAGGAGCTCTTTCTCGTTATTATTTAGGTCTTAATATCACCACATTTTGGCATCATTCATTTCCATTAGCAACATTAGTCATTAACTTAATCGGTTGCTTCTTCTTAGCGTGGCTAACTACTTATATCGCTCGACTAAACATCTTACCTTCAGAGGTTATCACAGGCATCGGGACTGGATTCATCGGTTCCTTTACGACTTTTTCAACATTTAGTGTAGAAACTGTGCAATTGATCAATCATTCTGAATGGAGCATAGCCTTCTTATATGTATCATGTAGCATACTTGGTGGCCTCATTATGTCTGGTCTTGGCTATACACTTGGAGATTTCTTAATTAAGAAATCTCTTACGGAAGGTGATTACTCATGATAGAAGCCTTATTAGTCGCAACAGGAGGATTTTTCGGTGCGATTACACGATTTGCAATTAGCAATTGGTTTAAGAAAAGAAATAAAACACAATTTCCAATTGCTACATTCCTTATTAATATAACAGGGGCATTTTTACTCGGATATATAATTGGCAACGGAGTTACTACAGGCTGGCAACTATTATTAGGTACTGGATTTATGGGCGCATTCACGACATTTTCTACGTTTAAATTAGAAGCTGTTCAGCTTCTCAATCTTAAAAAACTGTACATCTTCCTTTTATATTTAAGTGCTACTTACATAATTGGTATCGCCTTTGCCTTCCTTGGAATGAAGCTAGGCGGAATATAAAAAAAGCGACTCTATTGAGTCGCTTTCTTTCATAAGAAATATGTTCCGCCATATGGAATGGAAAATAAACCAGCTGGATGCACATCGTAATGTACAATTTGCATCGGAAGTTGTGAATACGGCATATACTGACTTTGCATCATTTGTGCCGCTTGTGCTTGCTGCTGCATGTGAATAGCCTGATACACAGCATGAATTGTTCCCTGTGCTCCTGCCCAAGTAATAGCCGACCCTACTTGTCTTCCATTATAAAAATGATAGTTCATCATGATTCATCTCACTTATTCTTTTTCTTCCATATGGTATGTTTCTATTTCATAGTAAGTGTTTTGTCCCTTTTGGTAGCCCCTATCTATTGCCCTTTTTCAGCTTTGAAGTAATAAATCCAAATAATAATACACCAATACCACTAAGGAACAATACATAACTTATCGGTACTAGGAAAAAGAAAGGTTCTTCAAGGAATCCATCCGCTCCTACTTTACTGTTTGAAGCATGTATAGTTAAAGAAATAATCGCTAAAATCATTAAAGAAATAGCTACTACGTATTTATTTTTCATTTCACATTCTCCTCTACTCATGTAATTCTCCTTAAATTGTTAACATCATATTATCTAAAATAACGTTAACAGTCAATAATTATTTATCGTTAAACAATAAATAATTATTGACTAAACTAATAACAAAAAGGTTTGCGAATCATATTAAATTCCTTCACAAACCTTCTAAATTATAAATAGTTACACTTCAAACCTCTTGCTTAATACTATATACATTGCGCAAAATAGCACGAATATCCCAGCATAAATTAACAAAATCTCTACACTAAACATATCCGACAATGGACCAAATATTATCATTCCTAAAGGAAGCGCGCATGAATTCGCAATTTGTACAAGGCTGAACATCCGTCCGTGCATCGATGGTTCTACTTTCTCCTGCAATAACACAGTAACTGGTGTATTGAAGCACGGCATTGTTATACCAATTAAAAAATTAAATACTAAATACATAATAAATATCGGTGCTATTCCGAGTCCAATCATAAGCAGTCCATATAATGCACAAGCTAGCGCTGTTGTATACATACGATTACGAAAGCCACCCCACGCCGCAATCAATACGCCACCAGCTGCCGCACCCGCACTAAAGGTCATCTCACTAGCAGTAAGTCTCCACATTTCGGCCCCGAAAGAACGAGTTACCATTAAAGGTGTTAAAAAAGCAGCTGGACTTATTAAAATCATGACGATAATTAATACAACGATTAGCCTTTTAATAAATACATTTTCTTTTAAATAAGAGAACCCTTCTTTAATTCCTTGTAGATTAGATTTTTGCTTACTCTCTACATTCACATGTCCTTCCACCTGAATGATAAACATAATACTAATTCCAATCATAGCCGTAATAACATCAATAAAAAATGTTGTTTCAATGCTGGCAATAGAAAGAATCGTCGCACTTGCTGCTGGAGAAAGAAACATAATTAAAGATGTAATACTGCTATTTATTCCATTTACTTTCATAAGATACTCTTTCGGAACAATTTGCGGAATTAATGCATTTACAGCTGGCGTTTGTACTCCTGTTCCAGCTGAACGAATGAGTAATACAATAAAAAGTAACCAAATACTTTTATATCCTGTTAAAAATAAAATTGCTAAAACTAACGTCGCAATCGCTATAATCCCATCCGATAACATAATCATCTTTTTACGGTCATAACGATCAATCCAAACACCTGCAAACAAAGATATCGCAATTTGTGGTAGGAAACCGCAAACAGTTGAAATGGTCAACATCACTCCTGATGATGTTGTAAGGGTGATATACCATATAATCGCGTATTGCACGAGAGAGGAACCGAACAACGAAATAGTTTGAGCGGTCAAAAATAATATAATTTTCGTTTTCCAATTGTTTTCACTCATATGTTTCACACCCCCTTAACTAATCCTGTCTCTATATCAAAGATGCTATCTGCCCAATCAAGATAAAAACTCGCTTCGTGAGATACGAGTATAATGCTGCCCTTAAACTGAATTAGCGCCTTTTGCAAAGCTTCCTTCGCTTCTGCATCTAAATGATTTGTCGGCTCATCTAAAATTAAGAAGTTACAAGGTGATAGTAATAATCCGCACAGTTTCACCTTCGATTGTTCACCACCACTTAACGTACGAATTTCTTGCGAAACGTGCGTATCCTTCACACCACACGCAGCTAAATGATGGCGTATTTCCTTCATATTCAGTTTAGGAAACTGCTCTGAAATAATTTGAAGCGGCGTTAAAGAATCATTGCTCCAATTTAAATCTTGCTCATAATATCCAATCTTTAGTTGCTCTGAAAAGTGAAACTCTCCAGAAATACTAGCAATATTTCCAACGATTGTTTTTAATAAAGTAGATTTCCCTACTCCATTGAAACCTGTAATAACAAGTTTTTGCCCACCCATTACTGAAAAATTCAACTTTGGTAAGAGAGCGAAGTCGTAACCAACTTCAAGGTTATTTACTTCAAAAACTGTCTGAACTGAAATGGGAAGTTCCTGAAAATGAATAGACGGTTTATAAGTAAAACTTGGTGGCGCAATTCTTTCCATACGCTCCAATTGTTTTCGACGACCTTGCGCTATTTTTGAATTCACCCCAGCAATATTTCTACGAATATACTCTTCCGTTTTTTCAATTTTCTTTTGCTGTGCATAATATTGGCGAATGTAATCTTTTCGCAAATGCTCCTTCTGCCTTACAAAATCTGAGTATTTACCGTAATACTTCTTAACTGTTCCGAACTCTACATCACATATGCAAGAAGTTACTTTTTCCAGAAAATCAAAATCATGTGACACTACAATAAACGCTCCTTCAAAATTCATTAAATAATTAGCAAGCCACTCCACATGCTCCTTATCAAGAAAATTCGTCGGTTCATCTAGTAATAAAATATTAGGCTCTTCTAATAAGAGCTTCGCTAAAATTACCTTTGCACGCTGCCCTCCGCTTAATTCACCAATAACACGATCCATCCCAATCGCATCAATACCTAAACCGGCTGCCACCTTATTCGTAATACTGTCTACTGAATAAAAATCACGAGCCTCAAGCTGCTCTTGCATTTCAGCCGCTTTTAGTAGTTGATTCTCATCTCCAGTCATTGCACTTTCTTCATATAACTTGTTCATTCTCTTTTCCATTTCATACAAATCATAAAAAGCTCTCTTTAAATATTGTGAAATGGTATAACCCTCATCAATGTCAGCGTATTGATCAAGATGCCCAATTTGAATATTAGGTTGCCACTTTATGTCTCCCTTATCAGAAATAATTTCCCCCACCAATATTTTCATTAATGTGCTTTTTCCTGCACCATTCTGTCCAACAATCCCCATATGCTCCCCTTTATGCAAATCAAAAGAAGCATTCTCGTATAATACTTTATCTATAAAACTATGTGATAAACTTTCAACTTTAAGTAAACTCATTTTTATTCCTCTTTTCCTGAAATTAAAAAAAGCAGAGAGATAGCGTCATTCGACACTAGCCCTCTGCTTCGTGGTTTTTCCTATACTACTCCAATTTACGGTAAAGACTCATCGGAATAATATACACAAAGGGCCATAGACAAAGCATTGTCTATGGCCCTTTAATCTATTTTATACACCAGCTGAAAAACCATAACGAAATAAGCATAGATAAACTATACTTTTTTAGAAAAGTTATTCAGCCGATGAATATAGGGGATTTATACCCCTTGATTAAGCTCCGTACAACGCTTCACCGTATACATTTGTGCGGAGCAAAGTTTTCTAATGAGTTTTACAAATTTTATATAAAGCATATTCTGCACCTTCCTTAATACTTAAAAGGGATTTTAGCATACGGTTTTATGAAGCGTCAACATTACTTCCGAATCTTTCAACTACTTGTTTTCAAAATATTGCTTCTGAAACATACACATTCTTATCGCATTATGATAGTTACCATCAACGAAAAACTCATCGATAAGCTCACCTTCTACAATAAATCCAACCTTTTTATAAACATGTACTGCTTTTTCATTTTCCTTATCCACAACTAAATATATCTTATGCATATTTAATACAGCGAAAGCATAATCCATTGCTAAACGCGTCGCCTCTACTGCATAACCATATCCTTGATAATTCGGATCAATAATAATTTGGAATTCTGTTCTACGATGAATATAATCGATTTCTACTAACTCAACTAATCCAACCATTTCATTGTCTTTCTCAACGATAAATCGGCGTTCGCTTTGATCATGTATATGTTTATCGTATAAGTCTTGTAGCTCCACAAATGCCTCATATGGCTCTTCAAACCAATACGACATAATATGCGCATTATTATTCAGTTCGTGTACGAACTTTAAATCTTCTCGTTCCAATGGACGTAACTTCAATTCCTGATTCATTCCTATAACCTCCAAGTAAAAGAAACCTCTTCACTTAATTTCTCAATTTTTTTCGATTTCAAACGCCCTAATTTCATTGTAAACTTTCAAGCAACTTGAAGGTCAAGATGTAAAAAAGTAGTGCAAACTTACGTCTGCACTACTACTCTTTTCTCAAATCTCTCATATTCGATATGTATAAAGCAATAACTAAAACAAGAATTGCTCCTGCGTATAATAACGTCTCCATCGGTTCCTCATGAGACACAATAATTAATCGAATTAAAGCCGTAATTCCGATATAAATAAAATAGCGTAACGGGAAATGATAATTCGATTTAAAATACTTAATAATTAATGCAATGAACTCGAAGTATAAGAAATAGACGATGATACTTTCAACCAATTTATAAGACGTATACTCTTTTGACGAAAAAATATACTGCACAAACGTGATCGTCTCATTCACTAAGAAAATCGATAACACAATGGATAATATAATTAAAGCTATATTTAATATCCATTGCAAAACACTAGCTATAACATGATCGATATTAAATGACTTCATATTCTCTTTAGACTCCCCTTCGTATAAGTACTTATTTATTATAGCAAAATTACGATTGGAAAGAAGTTAAATCATATATTCGTCCTTTGTTGTTGCCAGTATAGGGAAGATTTAGTGTGTGGAGAATTCTGTTTACAACCATACCCGACGAAACATTGAGAAACTCTTTCAAATTACCATTCGTACATGTCTTACTAATGAGCAATGCATAATCTCGTATAGCATCCACATGTGCCACTTTTGAAAAATCTTTACAACTTGTACAACGCCAACCCTTCTTAACTTTAACCATTGGAATAACTAAGCATTTCTCACATTGTACTCCATTTAGCAACTCCTCTTTTTCTATTTTATATTGCTCAAGTATATTTTGTTGAAGTGGAGAATGCTCCGCTATTATTTGATGAATGAGCCTATCTACATTATCTATAACTTTTCTCTTATATTTACTTTCAAACCACTTTATTTTATGAGGTAAATTGGCACTATGAATAATTGTATGAAGAAGATTGTCATCTGAAGATTTTATAATGGTACGAGGCGAGCTAATAACAACGAGGGACTCAATTGGAAGACTAGAGGAAAATCCATGTGAGTTTAACCATTTCTTTAGTTGTATTTCTTGCCTTTTTATTTGTAAAACCGGATCTGGAAATCCCTCTGAATTTCCTTCTGTTATTCGGATAAGTTGATTAAACTTTGCATCAAACATTAATGTACCTGCTATATTTTTTATCTCAAGAAAAAGAAGAAACTTTGTGGAAAGGATAATAGTATCAATTTGAAAGTATTTATCATAATTACATAAGCGAACATCATGTAAAACACTATACTCTTTCTCAGAAATAAAACTAAGCGGATAATCAATCGCTTGCTCTCCTTTATACCCCGCCATGTATTTTGCCAAGTTTTCTCCAATTAAATTTCGTTTCGGATGATGTACAGGTAACCTTCTAAGAAGTGCTTCTAACTGTCTTATATAAATCGGTATTTTTCTCTCTTTCACAATCACCTCAAACACCCCTTTACAAATATATCAACGATTTTCTCAATATATCTATCACAACTCACAATATATCAACGATTTTTCCAATATATCGATTGGTCGACAATATCTGACACTACCTCACTCCAATCACTCACAGCATATCCTAGAAAAACATCTTCAGCAAAAACTTAAAATCGCATTTCCTCATAAAAAAACATAACCCGCTCCTCCAGCAAAGGTATGGTTTTTAACCCTGCGATGCCACTCTATCTATAACCTTGCTGTGAATTCCACAAAATCCATTTGTACTTATACCAACTTTCACTTTTTTCACACTGAAACTATATCCGTTAAAATCGTTTCATAACGTTATTACTTCCGCATAGCTACAATTTATATAATAACGGTACAGTACAAATAACGTACTGAATCACTAAGTATGGGGGAATAACGATGAAAGAAGCGTTACTATTAGTAGACATACAAAATGATTACTTTGAAGGCGGCAATATGGAATTACATCAACCTGAAAAAGCCGCACAAAAAGCGAAAGAAGTCTTGAAAGTATTTCGTGAAAATCATAAAACAGTTATTCACGTACAACATATCGCGAACAATGAAGGAGCTACTTTCTTCTTACCTGATACAGTAGGTGTTCAAATTCATGATGATGTACAACCGATTGTTAACGAAAGAGTCCTACAAAAACATCACCCCAACAGTTTTTTAAGAACAAATTTATTAGAAACATTAAAGACAGAGAAAATAGACCAACTAGTCATTTGCGGTATGATGACTCATGTATGTATTGATGCAACAGTGCGCGCTGCCAGTGACTTCGGATTTCAATGTATTGTAATTGAAGATGCTTGTACAACAAAAGATTTAGAATTCCAAGGAAATCTAATCCCCGCAGTACACGCTCATCAATCGTTCATGAGTGCATTAGAGTTTGGTGATATTTATGCAACAGTCATGTCAGCAAACTGTTTTATAACCAAAAGCAAATAAAGAATTACAGTTCCATATGAAAAAAGAAAGGATAAGTATCTTATTCTTTCTTTTTTTCCATCATCTTAATGACAGTATTTATACGATAATCACCATAATGTAAAACATCTGCAAGAGTCTCTTCTAATTGCTGATGCGAAGATGTATGAAGAGTCATGACATAGCACCCATCGCCGCTTATACGATACATTTCAGTAATTACGTCCGTTTTTTCAAAAAAATTTTGAATTTGATTATGATAATGCGGTGCATGCAAAAATAGTGTAACAAAGGTCATAATAGATCCTTCTAGCTTAGCCCTGTCAATATTTATCGTATATTTTTGAATGACACCTGCCTCTTCTAATTTATTAATTCGCTTCCCAACAGCCTGACCAGTCAAATGTACTATCTCCCCAATTTCCTTCCAGTTCATTCTAGCGTTTTCTTGTAGTAATTGTATAATCTTAAAATCTGTTGAATCAAACATGGACATCCCCCTTCCTATACGAAACGAATTCTATAAAAGCTTCATTTCCCCTACAGTTTTTCTCAAAAGTTTTGCACTACAATCGATTAGCTCTATTAGCAATTACATTATTGTTAGTGGCTTTCCTTCTTCTTTACAATGTATTTTTTGGATTACTCGTAGGCACTACAGCAATCTAGCGATTTTTTATAAATATGAACATTTTTTAGGAATTAGTTTATCTTTTTTTAATGTTTTATTTAGAGGCAGTTTATAGTCGGGTATTAACATAAGAAACGTAGCGACTAAGTTCATATATGACGCACCGCTACTATAATCACTAACCGTACTACTTGAAATCATAAAATAAGGAGACGATAAAACATGAACAAAAAAACAAAAGCACTATCATCCATACTGCTCGGATTCACATTAGCATTAACAGGGTGTGCTGGTACTAAAGCTGAAGAAAATCATGGGAAACAAAAACAAGAACAAGTTGCTAAAGAAACAAAAAAGGAAAATAAATTAACTAAAGGGCAAAAAATGGCTAATATTCTTAGCGAGACAAATTGGCAAGGTACACGAGTGTATGACAAAGATAAGAATGACTTAACAAAAGAGAATGCAAACTTCATTGGTCTTGCAAAATATGATGCGAAGTCAGGCAGATATGAATTTTTTGATGCTAAAACAGGTGCAAGTCGTGGCGATAAAGGAACTTTCTTTGTCACAAATGATGGGAAGAAGAGAATATTAATTTCAGAATCAATGAAGTATCAAGCTGTCGTTGACATGACAAAACTAAATAAAAATGTATTTACTTATAAACGAATGGGGAAAGACGCTAACGGTAAAGATGTTGAAGTTTTCGTTGAACATGTTCCATATAAAGAAAAAGAACTTTCTTTCACTGACCCGGACAAGCAGTTGAACACGACTACAGGAGATATTGTTAAAAATGTTGATGGAGATAAAATTTTGGGCGGCACCCTTTGGCACGGAACAAAGGTATTAGACGAAGCTGGTAACGATGTAACACAGTTTAATTCAAATTTTATAAGTCTAGCAAAATTTGATGACAAATCTAATAAATATGAGTTCTTCAATAGCGAAACAGGTCAAAGCCGCGGTGATTATGGCTACTTCGATGTTGTACACGAAAATAAAATAAGAGCCCATGTTTCAATTGGAAATAACAAATACGGTGCTGCTCTTGAACTTACTGAACTAAATAAGAATAAATTTACGTATAAAAGAACTGGTAAAGACCAAGCTGGTAAGGATATAACTATATTCGTTGAACATGAACCTTATAAAGGTGATATGAAACCACAATTTAGCTTTTAAAAACGTTTGATTAAAGATCCTGTACTGAGTTGCAGGATCTTTCTTATTAAGCAAGAGAACGAAAAGACGAAAAACATGTAGCTTTTCGTCTTCACAATATTCCCTGATGATTTACAAAACCTAAAAACATACCGATACAAAATAAAATAAATCCAATTAGAATTAAGGGAAGAGTTAAGCCACCCCAAGCTGGTTTATTAGCAAACGCCCTTATTTTAAAATTAATCCTTGCTAAAGACATGATAACAATACCCGCTATTGATAAAATTGTAGTTACATAAGTCATTTATAACAATACTCCTCTTCTATATTGATTTTATATCTCTGCAAACCATCTGCATAAGTGTTATAGTCCAATATTCATACATGCCATTACAATTGTAGCAATCCAGCTTTGTGCCACATCATTTGTAAAATTCATTCTTCACTCCTAAAAAAGGACAGAACCAGACGGTTCGGTCCTTTTTGTTTTATAATAATTTTTTGCTACAATACCTTTTTCTTATAAATCTTACGCTAACACAGCTTTTGATTAACTTATCCTGAAATATTATGAATTTGCGTTCAACTTATCTAAAATACTTTTATCTATTTTCGCTTGATTCACTTTAGCTATTTTAGAAACAATCCCACGGCGCTCTTCCCAATCAATCAAATAATATTGATTTTTTTCCAATTTATTTTGCATGGAAATTTTCAGTTCTCTTTCTTCCCCTTTTTTATCGTACACCTTCTCATCATAAACATGATACGTGAGAACTTCTCCATTACTCAATTTTTCGTTTTCTACTGTAGAATCGGTCGTTACTTTTACATAATATTGTTTAGTCGAATAGTATCCATTCCCTGACTTCATATAGTAGAAAGCACCTCCTACTATAGCTAATAACACAAAAATTCTCATGATCCATTTCATATGATAATACCTAACCTTTCTATTCTACTTGTAAGATTTATACCCGTTAAAATATAAATCTTCCTTACCTTAAGTATGCTTTAACCATAAAGATGGTACAATCCAGTTTCCTTACATCCACATTACATTTTTGTAATCCTATCATTTTACAAAAGTTTCTTAAGTTGGCCGCAAACAAAAGAACATAAACTGTTTTAAGTTTTATTCCTCCAATTGCCACACTTTTAGCAACACTTGTTCAAGTAATAGGAATTACATTATTAATCAGCCCTCACCAATCAGGCCGCCCGGCAAATAGCGGGATAAAATTTGTGACCAAGTAAAAAAGCGCCCTACTTATAGGGCGCTTTTTTTATACTTAATGACTAATACTAGCTGTTGGGTATAATGTTGTTCCTCCAATTGAAACTTTTATTTCATTTGTTAATGGAACATTTTGTTCATTAATAATTGTTCTCCACCATTCCCATGCAAGACCTGTACATTCTCTTGCTACAATTTTTATATTTTTTGAGTTCGGTGGAAGAGGGATAACTGTAGAGTAATGAGCCGTTTTGTCTTTTCCGCTACCATCCCACGTTTTATGTGTTAGTACTTCGTTACCCTTTTGGTCAAATGTGAATTCATCCCAAGATACATCAAATTGAGCAACGTAAGCACCGTAATGATCAAGTGTCATTTTAGCACTTGAATATTCTGTAGTTGTCGTCTCAATATAATCTGTATTGTTATGAACAGCAGCAGTTGCATTATCTTTTAAGAAAGTACTTGTATATGAAATCGGGTATGCTGGATTTTTAAGACTTAATTCAGCATTATCTTTAATGATATTTCGGATTTCATTGAAATCTTTAGTAACAACCTTGTTATGCTCTTTCGCATCTCCACCTAATACTACAGCAGTAAAGGTACTTTCTTCAAAAATATCTTTATACTGTCCACTTGTTTCAACGCTGTTATTCTTAAGTAAGGCTTTAAAAGCAGCTTGTACATCTTTGCTCTTAGATGTTGTTTCTAATTTTACATAAATCGTTCTACCATAAGCTACATTTGAAACCATAACAGGTGGAGCCGAATTACTTACGCCTTTTCGAGTTAACTCGTCAAAAGTAACGCTATTATCAAAAAGGTCGGATGGATTGTTAGGTAGTTCAGCGCTTACCGTATAAAATATTTGCTTATATGCGGCAACCATCACTTTTTTCTCTCCATTTGCAACCGCATTAAAATCAATGTTTAAACTGTTATCAAGATATTTAGCGTTAACATTAAGAGCACTTGCGATTTGTGATTTACTATAAACCATAGATTCCGTATACTGCATTCTTGCAGGTAACGTATGTGTTGTGGAATACTTTTCATTCCAAGTAGATACTAAATCGTCTACTGCTCCAGCTACATTACCATATGTCGGATTTTGGACAGTGATTGTATTTTCTTTTCTCATGCCCGGTAAGTCTATACTAATATTCAAAGGCTTTCTCTTAGCCACTAATAAACTTGGTTGATTGTCTGCAAAAGCTTTATTTGCAAGTTGTACAGCTCCTGGATACGTACGATTCACTACAGAATCAATAATTGAAATATCGACTGGTGACGTTGTAAGTGATTTTTTCTCGCGTTCCACTACTACAAATTTACCATTTGAATTGATACTTTCTTTCGGAACAAAACTCTCTACTTTATCACCATTTACAGCTAAAACCTCTTGATTATTATATTTAAGATTTGCTATACCAGTATCAATGCCACTAGCATTTTTGGTTACATCAGTTGCATTACTTGCTTGTGTTTCTGCGAAGGAAATAGATGAATAATTAATAGTGCATAGACTAACTAATAAACATGCAAGGAACTTTCTTCTCTTAGTGTTTTTCTTAATATTCAGAAAAATCACCCCGTTCTTTTTTTAGTAAAATATGATAATGATTGATAAATGATAGCTAACTAATACACTTACATAAATGCTTTTAAAAGTTCTTGAACTAACGGGATTACGCCACCTACAAATTTTAATACTGCCATTGCGATTTCCATATTATTTCCTCCTTTTTATTGCTACGAAAATATGATTTATCTTTATGCCCTCATTATAGTGACCCCTTACACTTTTATCAATACACTCTGATATGCAATATTACATATAAAAAAACAAGCTGAATTCTTTTGAAAAATTATACAGAGATATTTTTTCCGTTTGGTACATACTTGAAAAGGTGAAGCATTCTTTTGCATTTTATGAGTAATCACATAAAAAAAGCTGCTGCCTATAAAATATAGACAGCAACTTCAACTAGAATGTCTTGCATAATCTACGCAAGACATTTTATAACTAATACACTGCGATCGGCCCATAAGGACCATTAATAATTTCTATTTTTGTTTCAAAAATATCTGTCAAAAGTGTTGGGTCCATAACCTCTTCTACTGTTCCGAAAGCAGCAATTTGTCCATCTTTCATAGCACAAATTTTATCCGAGTATTTAGCTGCAAAATTTATGTCATGCATAACAGTCAAAATTGTTCGTCCAAATTCATTAGCTGCACGTCTCAAATGCTCCATCATTTGAACAGAACGAGCAACATCAAGGTTGTTCAAAGGTTCGTCCAAAAGTACATATTCAGTCTCTTGGCACAATACCATCGCTACATATGCCCTTTGTCTTTGACCACCAGAAAGCTCATCTAAATATCTATTCTCTAAACTAGTTAAATCTAAGAAATCGATATATTTAGAGATGATAGCCTCATCTTCTTTAGTCAATCTTCCCTTTGAATAAGGAAAGCGCCCAAATCCAACTAGTTGTCTCACAGTAAGCCTAGTTACAAAATGATTTTCTTGTCGCAATATAGTCAAAACTTTTGCTAAGTCTTTTGATTTGGATTCAGAAACATCCATATTTGCTACCTGAATTTGGCCTTCATCCATATCTAAAAGTCTGCCAATCATTAAAAGTGTCGTTGACTTTCCAGCACCATTTGGTCCAATTAAAGAAGTAAAGCCCGCTTTTGGTATTTCAATATCCAAAGGTCCTATTTTCACCTTATCAGTATAGAACTTTTTAACATTATCAATTTTTATCATAAAGCCCTCTTCCTTAAAACTATAGTTAAGAATATGATTCCACCAAATAATTCAATAATAACTGAAACTACACCTTGAGCATGGAATACATGATACATTAAAAAGTATGCACTCGTCATTATCAAAAATCCTATAGCAAAAGCCATCGGAAAAATATATCTATGATCATACGTTGATGCTGCCTGATAACTCAAAGTTGCTACTAAAAAGCCGTAGAAAGTAAGTGGCCCAATTAGAGCTGTTGAAATGGACATTAAAATAGCTACTAATACAAGCGTATAAATTACACTAGGTTGGTATTTAACTCCAAAAGAAGTAGCAACATCCTTTCCTAGTGACAAAACATTTAAATTCTTAGAATGAGCAAAAATTAATACTGCTATAATTATGATCATAGGAATTACAATAGGAAAATATGCAGGATCTGCATGATTAACAGAACCAAATAATCTTGCTTGTAAGATATCAAATTCTGAAGGCGCAAGTAGTTTTCTCATGAAAGTTGACACAGAATTTAGCCCGGTACCAATAATAATTCCAACTAAAAGCATAAGTTGTAAATTCCCGTATTTACCGGAAAGTAACCATCCATAAAGTATCAAACTCATGAAGACCATAACAACAACTTGGAATAAAAATGATCCCATTCCATTAAAATTTATTAACGCACTAGCACCAAAGAAGAATACTGTACTCGTTTGAATTGCTGAATAAAGTGATTCGAAACCTAAAAGTGAAGGAGTAATAATTTTATTATTCGTAATAGATTGGAAAGCAACTGTCGACAAGCTATGGCAAACCGCAGCAATAATCATTGCAACAATAGCTACTATCCTTCTCTTAACGACTGGGATAAAAGAAGGTGAATCTATCGGAACTGGATTGTTATAAACTAAAAGTCCATATGAAGAAAGAAGACCTAAAGCAATCAATGTTATCAGTAAAATCCAATAACGTCTTGCTTCCTTCTTAGACCGAAAAGCGCTAGCTGATCTACTTTCATTATGAAGGCTAGAATCGATTTCGACATTTTCTTTTTTTCTATATTCTAATGTGATCATCGTAGCCTCCTTGGTTTTCTTTGTCTCAATAAAATAGTAATAAACACGACTGCTCCCACTGTTGCAAGTATTAAAGAAACAGGTAATTCAAAAGGCTGTATAATTGTTCGAGAAATGATGTCACAGGCAGTTATTGATCCCATTCCGATCACACAAACCCAAGGTAAATTACTCCTAAGATCATCACCTCTAAACATTGAAACGATATTTGGCACAATTAATCCTAAGAAAGGTAAGTGTCCAATAACAGCTGCAACAATTCCAACTGCAACAGAGATAAGAGCAGTCCCAAAAAGAACAATTCTATTATAATTAACTCCAAGACTTGTTGCGACATCTTCTCCTAGTCCAGCTAAAGTCAATCTATTAGCATACATAAAAATAAGAAAAGTAATGATAACAATCAGCCATAAATATTCATATCTTCCCACCTGAATGTTAGCAAATGAACCTACAAACCAAGTTTCAATACTTTGCGTCTTTTGAAAAAGGAGTCCTAAAAAAGTAGACACTGCAGAAATTACTGCTCCAAGCATCAATCCAATAATCGGAACAATTAAAGACGAACGAAGCTTAACTCTTCTTAAAAATAGAAAGAAAATCATAGTTCCTATAAAAGAAAAAATGATTGCACCAGTCATTCTTTGAACTAAAGTCGGGGCAGGAAATAATAAATACACAAAAAGCAGGCCTAAGCCTGACCATTCAATAGTCCCCGTTGTAGTAGGTTCAACAAAGCGATTCTGTGTAATGAGTTGCATTACGAGCCCTGCCATCGCCATCGCAGCTCCAGTAAGCATTAATGCAGCTGTTCTCGGAACACGAGTTATGAAAAACATCTCTGTCCCGTCCTCTTGTCCACGTATATCATAAACTCCAGTAAACAGTGATATAATCCCTAAAATTATAACAACTATAATCGCTATTATAAAAGGTTTTGTCCATAATTTATTGTGATTATAAAACTGGGGTTGAGAAATATTCTCAACCCTAGAAATTATATTTTTTGACACTGTTTCGTACTCCTTTACACTACTTAGCTAAAGTTTTTGCCATATTTCCAAATAACTCTATATAAGTTTGAATTGATTCATTTGTGTAAGTATCTTCTGGTGCATAAATAACTTGTTTTTTAGAAACAGCAGTTGTGTTTTGAAGAGCAGGTGATTTAGAAATAACATCCTTAGCAGGTGTTGACTTAGCTGCATCAGATGTTGCAGCATCACGATCTAATACGAAAATCCAATCAGGATTTGTTTGTGCAATAGCTTCAACAGAAACGTCATCACCTTTATGACCTGCAGTAGAATTTGAAACTTCTAACGCTGGAGTCCAACCGAAAATTTCATACATTGGTCCCCAAACGCGACCAGAATGTGGAGCAGCAAAACCAATATTACCACCAGTAACGATAACACTCATAACTTTATCTTTTCCGTTATAAGCAGATTTTGCGTTTTCAATAGATTTATCAAAATCAGCTACTAATTTTTTAGCTTCTTTATCTTTATCAAAGATTTTTCCTAAAGTAACTGTAGAATCTTTAAGTCCTTTTACTAAGTTTTCGCCAGGCTTAGTAGCTTTCTCAGAGACATCAAAATTAAGATCAATAACTGCTGCATTTGGTACTAATTTTTTGATTTCTTCGTAATGGTCAGCAAATCTTTGACCAACGATTACAAGGTCAGGGTTTGCTGCTGCAATAATTTCAAGATTTGGTTCACGGTGATTCCCAATATTTCGAACTTTTTCATCCTTTTTATATGCTGAATCAGCAGGCATGATATCCTTTGGAGCAGCCGCTAATTTAATTCCCCAATCAGATAAAGTTTCAAAAGTTCTGTTATCCAAAGCAACTACATTCTTTGGGTTTACAGGGACTTTAACAGTTCCATGAGCATCAGTGATTTCAACCGTTTTTTGCTTATCACTACCATTATCTTTATTATTGGCCTTCGAAGTTTCTTTACTTGAATCTGAGCAAGCTACTAACATTAAAGTGAAAATTGCTAGAATACTCACTAATTTTAAAAGCATAGATTTTTTCATATGTATACTCCTTATAGTGTGATTTATTTCGAAAATGATGACATCCATAGATTGAATTAGAAAGTAACTTTTATTCAATTGAATCGCTATTGATAATCATTTTCATTTGAACATCCTGTTAATTAGTATAGTCATTAATTCTGTGAAAATCTTGTGAATGGTGTGAATTCATAAAATCAGGCATAAAAAGTAATATGTGAAGTCAGGCACCTTTATTCTTCAGAGCGTGTCGATTTTTTTCGAGTAGACACTTTCATTAGATCCGGTCTCAACTAATGCGCACTAGAATCGTCCCCTCCACACTACCCAAAAGATGAGCACCTTATAAACCATAATTTCCCCTGCAAAAAATGTTCATTAATAGCTAATGTTTTCATAATCCATTGCCTGATAGAAATATTCTTTTTACATCTTTTAAGACTTCACAGAAACTATTTGATTATCACATTTAATAAAAAAACGAGTAAAACTGAATGAAATAGTTTTACTCATTTTTTTATTATCTTATTTTTATCAGTCAATCATCGAATAGCCTCTGCCATGTATCGTTTGAATATATCTTTCTTTCTTCTCGCACTTTAACTTTTTTCTTACATACCCAATATATAAATCTACTACATTTGGATTTACTACTACGTTATATCCCCAAACCTGATTCAAAAGCATTTCACGGCTCAATATTGTATTTTTATTCTTGATTAAAAATACAAGTAAATCGTACTCGCGTTTAGTAAGCGAGAGATTTTCGCCACCTTTTTTCACAATATTACTAGATGCATCAACAAAGAGATCTTTAAACTGATAAAAGTTTGTCTCATTTTGCTGAATACAGTCACTTCTCCTTAAAATCGCTTGAACTCTTGCTACTAATTCTTCTTTCACAAATGGTTTTCTTATATAATCATCTGCTCCTGCTTGTAATCCTGCTATGCAATCCTTGCTAGAAATATTATCGGTCACAATAATGATTGGTGTCTTTTTAACAAGCCTTATTTGTCTGCAAATTTCTGGTCCCGATATACTTAATGAATCCCAATCTAATATGATAATATCCCAGTCTTGTTCATATATTATATTTAAACCTTCGTTTTCATTGTGAAGTTTTAAAATGAAATAGCCTTCTTGCGTTAGACCGCTTACGATTTTCTTTGCTGAAGACCGTTCATTTTTAATCACCAACACCTGCTTCACCGATGGTTCACCTCTACTTCAATATAACTTATTTAGATAAAAAATTATCACCAAAAAACAATTTAAGATTTATAAATTTAAAATTCCTAAATAATCCATGAAAACAGCTTATTAGGAGAACTCTATATAATCTTACAATAGGTATGGATAAAAACACAAAACATATTAATATTCGAATAAAATGAAAACTCAATGAAGTCTTATCAACCAGGTTTTGACGGGATAAACTTGTAATCATTAAGGGATACGCATTAAGGATAGAAGTGAAAGAAGTGAAGAATTAGAAGCATTCTATTTTTAAAATCCTAACTTTTCCACAAACAAAAGAAGCATAAACTTGCCGTGAATGTTACAACAAAACAAATAAAAATACCTATTATTAGCATGTGGCATTTAATCTTACTATTTTATTCATTAAAGCTTTTATACAACAAGTTCAATAACTTTAACAAAGGAGTTTTAGTATATTGGCTTAATGGTAAAAGTGTTTGTAATGATATCCTTTGCTTTTAGAGGTACCGTCAGGAAAATGCGGATTTACAACACTAAGCCCATTTTCCTGACGATTCCTCCGCTTTCAACAACTTTAAGAAAATTTTATATGAAAGAAAGTTTTGTTCTTTTAACCAAAAACGGTCGTTTATGGTTAGATGAACTACTCACAGCTATTTATGTGATGCCATTTTTTAGATGTAATCAAAGATAGTACAGTTGCATCATGAATTTGCCAAATTCCTTGTGTCTGTTGTCCCATATGGAAGGATCTCGTATATTTTTGCAGCAAGTGCCTGGGGAGATTCCTTTGCCCCTCTTTTAATCCAATCGTTAACAATATTATAGATACCGCCTGCTAAAAACAGGATTTGCATTCTGCTTATGTCATGATTGCGCGTAATATCCGCTTGAAAGACCTTTTCCATTGTGTAATTCAAATAATCAAGCATCATACTAGATATATTTGCATCAATTAACTTTCCTGACGGCTTCTGTGCAGACACAAAGCCCTCTATAATATATTCAATAATTAGCTGCATACTTTCATAAGGATCCAAACTATCAACCTCTTTCAAAAATTGTTGAACAATTTCATCCACTGATACTTGTACGACGTCATAAACGTTGCGGTAGTATTTGTAGAATGTGACTCTGGCAACTCCAGCCTTTTTGCAAATAGCTGTTACGGTTATATCTTGCAGTTTATGTTCATGCAACAGTGCGCTCAATGCCTCCATAATGTATTTCTGAGAGTGTATACTGTCTTCTCTTGACTTCCTCAAAACTAACACATCCCTTCATTCTGTTCGTTTTAAGTGCAAATTATCACATAGTGCTTGAAAGATGAAAATTCACTGTTATACTTACACATGTAAGTACAATTGTTAGTGTATAAAAGGCCATCATTGCTGTCAATGTGTACCATTTTCTTTGTTTCCTACTGGCAATTTTCCGCCATTTTGCAAGCTATAAATAGGGTGAGATTTACTGACACAATTTACAATATACATTTTAAAATCCTTTTATATTAATAATATGATATTTTGGTGTTTGTACGTTTCTAAATTACAACGTAAGTACAAGACAAATTTTCAACGAAAGTAGGGTGAGATTTAATTGGCAAAATATCTTTATAAGTTAGGACATTGGGCAGTAAATCATAGGAAAAAGGTTATATTTAGTGCACTCGCAATTCTTATTGCATTTGTACTTATTGGAGTCAACATGGGTTCCTCTTTCAATGATGAAATGAGCATTCCAAATACACCGGCAGATAAAGCAGGAAAAGTAATTAAAAAAGAGTTTAAAGCGATGCAACCAGCAGGTGCACAAGTAAAATTAGTATTTCAAGCACCAAAAAACGGAACCTTGGAGTCAGCGGAAGTACAACAGAAAATTGCAGAAGTTCTAAGTGAGATAAAAAAAGATTCAGCTGTTGATTCTGTGGCAGCACCGATGCAACTGCAGAACCTTAGTGAAAATAAGAAAATCGGATATGCAGTTGTTACGTACAAAGTGGAAGCGGAAAAGGTCACAGAAGCTTCTAAGGATAAGATTTTAGATAGTATTGAAACAACAAGGGATGCCGGCATTCAAACGGAGTTATCAGGAGGCGATATTAAGTTTTCCGACTCAGAGACTTCAGGTATGACTGAAATTGTTGGAGTACTTGTTGCCTTCGTAGTCCTGACATTTACTTTTGTGTCTCTTCTAGCAGCTGGACTTCCGATTCTCACTGCGATAATCGGATTAGCGATTGGAATGCTAGGAATCATGATTGGAACCAATTATGTGGAAATCCAATCTGTTTCCTTAACATTAGCTGCCATGCTGGGACTCGCAGTAGGCATTGACTATGCGCTTTTCATTATCAATCGCTTTAGACAGCAGCTCGCACAAGGAGATTCTGTTCCAGAATCTATTGCCATTGCAACGGGAACAGCGGGAAGTGCCGTAATCTTTGCAGGATTGACTGTTATTATTGGTCTTTTGGGACTGTCTGTTACAAAGATTCCATTCCTAATAGCGATGGGCGTATCCGCTGCTTTCACTGTATTCATAGCTGTGGTGGTTTCCGTCGTCATATTACCGGCCATATTAGGAATTATCGGCCATAAGATTGCCCCAACTAAACAAAATCGATTCTTGGAAAAGATGACTGGGGCAGGTAAGAAACGCACTGGTTCAAATAAATGGGGGGAATTTGTCGTAAGACGTCCTCTGGTTGTTTCGATTTTCGCAATCGGACTACTTGCAGTGATTACGATTCCATTTTTCCATATGAACCTTGGGCTGCTTTCTGATGGAACATCAAAGTCCACAGAAACGACAGAACGAAGAGCATATGATTTATTGACGGAAGCATATGGAGAAGGAATTCATGCCTCTTTAGCGGTAGTGGCAAAAGCTGAGGAAGCAACAGCTGAAACGCAAAATACTATGAACACCGTTGCAAAAGAATTGGGTAACTTATCTGACGTGAAAAGTGTGACACCAGCTATCCCTGGTCCTTCTGGAAAGATTTATATGATTTCCATCACACCAAAAACAGGACCTGACGATACAAAGACGAAGGATTTGGTAAATACGATTCGGGACAGATCAAACCAGACCGAGAAAAAAAATGGAATTGAACTAATGGTAACGGGCACAGCAGCGATGAATATTGATATTGTGCAAAAGCTGAGTGATGCCTTGCCAGTTTTCGCTGCTCTTATTGTGGGACTCGCATATGTACTCTTAGTTCTAGTGTTTAGATCTCTACTCATTCCATTAAAAGCAGTATTAGGGTTTCTACTGTCTCTTGGTGCTACGTTGGGAGCCGTGGTATTTTTCGTGCAGGATGGGCATTTCCAAAATTTATTTGGTTTCCCAGCTGCCAGTCCAATCTTAGCTTTCTTGCCTGTTATTCTGATTGGCATCCTGTTCGGACTTGCCATGGACTATGAGGTGTTTCTAGTAAGCAAGATGCGGGAAGTATATACACATACAGGCGACCCGAAGAGAGCTATTTTAGAAGGAATGCGAGAGAGCGGTAAAGTCGTAGTCTCAGCAGGATTAATTATGATGTCTGTATTTATTGGATTCATGTTGGCACCTGATAGCATCATTAAATCCATAGGCATGGCTCTTACATTCGGTGTTTTCTTCGACGCATTCATCGTGAGAATGACAATCGTACCTGCGGTCATGGCTCTCATGGGTAAGTCGGCCTGGTACTTGCCAAAATGGCTGGATAAAATTTTACCTAACATTGATGTTGAAGGCGAAAGCATTATACATCACATGGAAAACAAAAGTGAAAAGATATATAAACAGAACAGTTAAAGTTAATTCATAGTTATATTCATAAAAAAAATCGCTTTCTTATAAAAGAGAAGTGGTTTTTTAGAGAAAGTATAGATCTCCTTCGCTGCTTATACAAATATAGGTAAAAACAATTTAAGAAGGTTTGTTTGCATCATTGTAAAATATAAACATAAATGAAACACGCATTTTGAAAAAACTTAATCAAAATGCGTGTTTTTAGTATAAATCTAGTAATTTTATCAATGGGTACAAATTGTCCTTTTAAATTGTAGAAATTCAATGAATATCATATACACGTAAGGTGGTCACTTCCCTGTCAAGTAGACAATAATAAAGATACGGTTTAAAATCTTTTATTTTTGGATGCATAAGTTTGCCACAAACAAAAAGAACCATAACCTCGCTGATCTGGCAAAGTTATGGTTCATATCATACAAAATAAAAAAACCACCAAATATGTATTGGTGGAGACGGTGGGAGTCGAACCCACGTCCAAAAATATCGGCACTTAAGCTTCTACGAGTGTAGTCGATATATTAGCATTTCGCGAACTCTTCGGCCTATCGACAGGCTTCCAAGTTGCTAGTCTGATTATTCTCTTCCTTCGCCCTCAGACGGCGAACTCCGGCGTAGTCCACTTAGTTTGAGTCCCTTACCCTACCACATGGACGATGGAGGGAGGAACCTTTAGTGCAATTAAGCAGCTAAAGAAAGATTGTTTTGTTTGCCAATTATAGGCTTTGACGTTTTAACGAGGCCGATCCCCTCGACTCGCAACCTAAGCTCGAACTATCCCTGTCGAATCCGTAACGTCCCCATGATAAAAATGGAGCATACGAAGAAAATATCGTGATAGCTACTAAGAGCTGTTTTTCAATGTGCAACAACCTTACATAAGTTATTATATCATACGCGCGCCGTTTTACAAATGTAAATATCTGTATTACATCTTTTGGCGATCACGGAACACGCGTGCAATTTCACGTTTCGCTTCTTTCTCTTTTAAATCGTGACGTTTATCATATTGTTTCTTACCTTTTGCTAAACCAAGTGCCATTTTTGCAAATCCATTTTTCAAATAGATTCTAAGTGGAACTAATGCGTAACCTGTTTCTTTTGCAGCGCCCGCTAGCTTATCAATTTCTTTTTTATGAAGAAGTAATTTTCTCGTACGAAGTGGATCATGGTTGAAACGATTCCCTTGTTCGTATGTATTAATGTGCATATTATGAACCCATACTTCACCATTATGTATACGTGCAAACGCATCTTTCAAGTTCACGCGACCAGCGCGAATCGACTTAATTTCCGTTCCTTGAAGGACAAGCCCTGCTTCGTATGTTTCTTCGATGAAATAATCATGAAACGCTTTTTTATTTTGTGCAATAACCTTACCTGTACCTTTTGGCATATAACGTCCCTCCTCTATTTTTACTATTGTAACAAATGTTAATAAAAAGCGAAAGTGGCTCGTTCAGAATGTGAGGCGGATGGAGCTTCTGACCTTGAGGCGCTCTTTGCCTCTGGGGAAGAAGCGAAGCCGCCAAACATTCTAGCCACTGTAGCTGGATTCCATTAAAAGCGAAAGTGGCTCGCTCTCAAGCCACCAATAAAAAAAGAAAAAGCCCCGCTTTTCATCAAAGCGAAGCCACTCTTTTCTTACTTACGCTTTTTCTTTTTCTTCTTGAATCCTGGTACGTTTTCGAAAAATCCTTTTTTCTTCTTGCCGTTACCATCTTTTTTCCCTGGCTGACTACCGGACGTAGATGCTGTTGCTGTTGCTGATCCTCTTCCTGTACTTTTACCTTTGCCACCACGGTCAAATTTTCTACCTGTGCCACGTTCTCCGCCGCGCTCATTACTGCGCTCGCTACGTCCACCGCGTTTCTTTCTGCCTGTTCTTGGCTGCTCGATAACGACTGGACGATCTTTGAACTTACGGCGAGGTGTACCTTTCATGCCAACGATTTCAAAGTCGATTGCACGCTCGTCTTTATTTACGTTAATAACACGAATTGTAATTTCGTCACCGATGCGGAATACATTTCCTGTACGCTCTCCGATCATAGCGAAATGCTGCTCGTCATAACGGTAGTAATCATCCGTTAAATAACTAACATGTACAAGACCTTCAATTGTATTTGGAAGCTCTACGAATAAACCGAAGTTTGTTACAGAGCTAATCATACCGTCATACTCTTCACCGATCTTATCAACCATATACTCTGCTTTTTTCATTTCATCTGTTTCACGCTCTGCTTCAACAGCACGGCGTTCCATATTAGAAGAGTGCTCTGCAATCTCAGGTAATTTTTCACGCCATTTTGCTTGCGTTCCATTGTCGACTTTACCATTAATAATGTATTCACGAATTAATCTATGAACAATTGTATCTGGGTAACGACGAATTGGTGATGTGAAATGTGTGTAGAACTCAGTTGATAAGCCGAAATGTCCTAAGCTATCCGAATCGTAACGTGCTTGCTTCATAGAACGAAGCATAACCGTTGAAATAACTACTTCTTCAGGCTGTCCTTGAACCATTTCAAGAATTTGTTGCAGCGCACGAGGGTGCACTTCATTCGCACGCCCTTTTACCGCATATCCAAAGTTTGTTACAAACTCGAAGAAACGCTCAAGCTTATCTTCTTTCGGATCTTCATGGACACGGTACATAAACGGTACGTTCATCCAGTGGAAGTGCTCTGCTACTGTTTCATTCGCAACAAGCATAAATTCTTCAATTAACTTCTCTGATACAGAACGATCACGCATAACAACATCAGTCGGTTTTCCTTCTTCATCCACTAATACTTTCGCTTCTTTAAAGTCAAAGTCAATTGCACCACGGCGCATACGTTTTTCACGTAAAATTTGTGCCAATTGACCCATCTCTTTAAACATCGGTACTAATGGCTCATAACGCTTAATTAACTCTTCGTCCTCATCTTCTAAAATGCTTCTTACGTCAGCATACGTCATACGCTCTGTCGTTTTAATCACACTTTGGAAAATCTCGTGTTTAACAACATCACCTAAGTTGTTGATTTCCATTTCACAAGATAATGTCAGACGGTCTACTTTCGGATTTAATGAGCAAATACCGTTAGATAGACGATGTGGAATCATTGGAATTACACGGTCAACAAGATACACACTTGTCGCTCTTTCCGCTGCTTCTACATCAATTGGAGAACCTTCTTGAACGTAATGACTTACATCCGCAATGTGAACGCCTAGCTTGTAATTGCCGTTCTCAAGCTTCGTTACTGTAACAGCGTCATCTAAATCTTTCGCATCTGCACCATCAATCGTTACGATCATTTGATTACGTAAATCACGGCGATCTTTTAAATCTTCTTCTGAAATCGTTTCTGGTACACTGTTTGCATGCTCCATCACTTCTTCAGGGAATGCTAAAGGTAAATGATGTTTATGAATGACAGATAAAATATCTACTCCTGGATCATTTTTATGACCTAGAATTTGAATAACTTCACCTTCTGCACTTAAACGATTCTCTGGATAGCTCGTAATTTTTACAACTACTTTATGACCTTCTACAGCACCCATTGATGCACTTTTCAAGATAAAGATATCACTCGTCCAGCGCTTATTGTCAGGTATAACAAATCCAAAGTTTTTCGATTCTGTATATGTACCAACTAGTTCTTTCGTTCCACGCTCTAAAATGCGTACAATTGAACCTTCTTGACGTGAACCGCTTGATTGAGAACTAAGGCGTGCTAATACTGTATCGCCATGAAGTGCACCGTTTAATTCTGTAGGTGGGATGAAAAGATCATCGTCTCCCGTTTTCTTCTCGTCTGGTACAACGAATGCAAAACCACGTGCATGTCCAATTAACTTACCTCTTACTAAATTCATCTTTTCAGGAAGACCGTAACGGTTGCTACGTGTACGAATAACAAGTCCCTTCTCTTCCATCATTACAAGTGCCTTTACAAAATCTTTAAAGCCCTCAGAACCTTCAATTCCAAATGCCTCTTCTAACTCTTGTATCGTTAGCGGTTTATACGCTTCTTCTCTCATAAATAATAACAACTTATCAATATGTTCTTGTATGATTTCTTCCAAGTAGAAATACCTCCTTTAAACCCTTATATTATTTAGTGTATCCGAAAGATGGGGGATGTATAAAGTGAAACTTTAATCAGTGGGGGTTTGTTCATCCCCCCACTGATTATTAGTTGAACCAATCGGGCCTTTACGGGCAGTTGATTCCTACCTAACTTCTTTGCTTTCGCTGAATTTCAAGGTAGGAGGCCTACTGCCCGTTAGTGCGGGATAAAGTGAAACTTTAATCATCTCCCAATGATTTTTTTACAGCTTCCATAAAAAGTTCCTTATGAAAAAAAGAGGCAACTAGATCTTACCAATCTAGTTGCTCCAAGAAGTTATATACATCCTCATGTAGCTCGTCACGTTGTTTATCAAGTGTTATGACATGCGTAGAGTCTTCATACCATTTAATGTCTTTTAACGTAGATTCTACACCGTTATAAATAATGTTAGCACTATCTGTATTAATCATTTCGTCATGACGTGCTTGTACAACAAATGTTGGTGCATAAATCATATCCACATTGTTACGTACGTCAGCAATTAATTGTTGTAATGCTTTTAATGTATTCATCGGTGTCTTTTGGAATTCCAACATTTCTTGTTCAATTTGTTCTGGTGATTTTTGCTCACGTTTTTTATATTCGCGGGCATATGCCAATATACCTTGGTACATCGTTTCTTCGCTCTTAATATACATCGGTGCACACATTGGTACTACACCTAAAACCGGTACTGTATAACCTAATTTCAAAGAAAATACGCCGCCAAGTGACAATCCAACAACAGCAATTTTCTCAAAACCTTTATCTTTTAAAAGCTGATATGCCTCCGTTACATCTTGCCACCAATCTGTAGGACCTGTATGAACAAGCTCTTCTGGTGGTACACCGTGCCCTTTATAAATTGGCGCATGACAAGTATAGCCTTTCTTTTCTAAGAAACGCCCTAACATACGTACATCAGCTGAGTTCCCTGTGAATCCATGTAGTAATAAAACAGCGCGGTCTCCACCCTCAAATGTAAATGGTTTCGGAGATGCTAATTTCATCATGTACTTCTCCTCTTTCTCTTCTGTAATCTAGTCGTATTCTTTCTATATCTAGTGTACCATATTTGTATTTCTATAATCTAATTAGAAACATCTTTCAAATGGCAAAACAAAAAAGAAGAACCATTAGTACATCTTACTAACGCTTCTTCTTTCAATTCTATAAGTTTAAGTACGTAACAGCAATTGTTAATACAAAGAACAATACAGCTAAAACAATTGTAATACGGTTTAATACTGCTTCAATTCCACGTGCTTTTTGCTTACCAAATAATTGCTCTGCACCGCCTGAAATTGCACCTGAAAGGCCTGAGCTATTACTAGACTGCATAAGTACCATAACAATCATTAAAATCGATACAGTAATAAGTAAAACGGATAATAACGTATGCACTTGGCGTACCTCCTACAAAGATTCAGTTATTGTAACTGTAGCATAAATCCTATAGAAAAGCGAGAGCTATAGAGTTGCCCTCGCTTTTCTTCTATTACATAAACATCATTGCAAATAACGGTCCAAGTAAACATGTCAAAATTGCTGTTAATGTCATTGTTACCGATCCAATAACACCTTCATGTTCGTTATTTTTCATTGCTCTCATAACACCCATAATATGAGAAGCACATCCAAATCCGATACCTTTACCAACTGAGTTTGTAACACGGCTCCATTTCAATAAGAGAGGTCCTGTAATTGTTCCAGTAATACCTGCGATAACAACGAAAGCTGCTGTTAAGGAAGGTACACCACCAACTTGTTCAGAAACGCTCATCGCAACTGGCATTGTCACTGATTTTGGTAAAGACGATAAGATTAAGCTTTTATCTGTTCCCATAAGTGAAGCAATGGCAAAATCACTAGCGATTGCAACTGTTGTACCTACTAATACCCCGCCAGCAATCGGTACAACATATTTTTGCAGAACATGACGTTGTTTATAAAGGGGAATTGCAAATGCTACAACACCGGGTCCAAGTAGCTTTGCAATCCAGCCACCACCACTTTCCATATAATGTTGATATGGTATATCAAGCACGATAAATAGGAAAGCCATTAATCCTGTTGCTACAAGCATTGGAATGGTGAATGGTGTTGGAAATAATTTATAGATTTTTTTAGATAATTGATATAATAGCACCGTAAAAAGAACCCAACCGATTCCGATTAATATTTGGCTCATCGCGACTCTCTTTCCTTCCTATTCGCAAGATATTGTCCTGTATGTCCTGCGACAATAATAATTAAAAATGTACTCGCTACAACTGTAATGAAAAGAGAAATTCCTTTACTCATAAAAAAAGCACCGTAATTCATTAGGCCAAGCGTTGGCGGAATTAATAAAAACGGCATAATAGCAACGAGTGTTTCTGCTCCTAAATCGAACCATTTCACTGGAAGAACTTTTAGGCTAAGTAAAACAAGTAAGAGGAACATCCCAATCAAACTCCCTGGAATTGGAATATTTAACATTTCTTGCACCCAAGTTCCAACCATATAAAACACATAAAGAGCAGCAATTTGGACAAGAATCTTTGTAAATTTCATGTTCATCATCCCTCATGTTTATACGATCTTCTGTTAATATCTTTATCATAGTATAAATTGTAAAAAGCTGCAATTTATCCACTTGACAGCAAAAACAGCCGATGTTATACGCTTACAACCTTGATATGACTACATTTCCAAACAAAAATTACGTCAAAAACCTTGACCTAATATAAAAAGTTTTTATTTTCTGAATTTATAAGACTGTTATTTCAATAAAATAATCTTTTTATCCTTAAACTTACATATATATAAAGTGAAACTTTAATCATTGAGGGTTTCCTCATCCCCATTGATTATTAGCCCTCACCAAGCGGGTTTGTACGGGATAAACAAGATAGGTGGTGAACATATGCCCAAAAAAGTTCTTATTTTTTGTGATCCTGGGATTGATGATACGATGGCTCTCCTCTTAGCATTCTTTATCAATGAAATAGAAATCGTCGGTATCGTTGCTGATTACGGCAATGTTCCAAAAAAAATGGCCGTAGAAAATGCTCATTTTCTTACAAACGAAGTAAAGGGTAGAAATATCAAAATCTTTGGTGGATCAGAACGTCCAATTACTGGTGCTCCTCCTGCTTTTTTTACAGATGTACACGGGAAACAAGGGCTCGGGCCAATTATTCCAAAGGTGAATGTAACTAACGAAGAAATGGAGAATTTTTTTGAAGTTATTCCTCTTATTGAACAGTATAAAGATGAATTAATTATTGTGAGCTTAGGAAGACTTACCTCCCTAGCAATTTTATTTATCGTATGTAAACAATTAATGGAGCAAATTAAATCTTACTACGTAATGGGCGGTGCTTTTCTCCATCCCGGTAATGTTACTCCTATTTCGGAAGCAAACTTTTATGGCGACCCTACTGCAGCTAATATAGTCCTTCAATCCCCAGCTAACATGTACATATACCCATTAAACGTCACCCAATACTCCATCATTACACCAGAAATGGCCGAATACATTGAAGCAAAAGGAAAAGCTCCACTTGTCAAACCGTTATTCGATCATTATTACTACGGATATTATAAAGACGCCCTACCACATTTAAAGGGTAGCCCCTTCCATGACACAATGCCAATACTTGCTTTACTTGATAACTCTATGTTTACCTATCACAGATCACCTATCGTTGTCATGACAGAATCTTATGCACAGGGGGCAAGCATTGGAGAATTTCGCTCTTTAGGAGAATCTAAACCATTTATTGATTGGCCGAGTCATCAAATAGCAATTGATTTTGATTATAATCGCTTCTTCAAACATTTCATGTCACTTATGACGGGTGAACAATTTTAGCATAAAAAAACAGACCGTGATTTCTCACGGTCTGCCGTTATTTTCTACAATTATCGTTTGATGTTGTAGAAAGATTTGATACCATCGTAAACAGCGATTTCGCCTAGTTCGTCTTCGATGCGTAATAATTGGTTGTACTTAGCAATACGGTCAGTACGGCTCATAGAACCAGTTTTGATTTGGCCAGCGTTAGTTGCAACTGCGATGTCAGCGATTGTAGCATCTTCAGTTTCACCAGAACGGTGAGATACAACTGCTGTGTAACCAGCACGTTTAGCCATTTCGATAGCTTCGAAAGTCTCAGTTAAAGTACCGATTTGGTTAACTTTAATTAAGATTGAGTTAGAGATACCTTTTTCGATACCTTCAGCAAGTTTTTGAGTGTTAGTTACGAATAAATCGTCACCAACTAATTGTACTTTATCACCGATACGCTCAGTTAATAATTTGTGACCATCCCAGTCGTTTTCGTCTAAACCATCTTCGATAGAGATGATTGGGAAGTCTTTGCAAAGCTCTTCATAGAAATCAACCATTTCTGCAGAAGTTAAGCCAGTACGGCCTTCGCCTGCAAGGTCATATTTACCAGTTTCTTTGTTGTAGAACTCAGAAGAAGCAACGTCCATTCCTAAGAATACGTTCTCGCCAGCTTTGTAACCAGCTTTTTCGATAGCTTCGATGATTACTTCTAGAGCTTCACGGTTAGAACCAAGGTTTGGAGCGAATCCACCTTCGTCACCTACTGCAGTGTTAAGACCTTTGTCATGTAATACAGCTTTAAGTGCATGGAATACTTCAGCACCCATACGGATTGATTCTTTGAATGTTGGAGCACCAACTGGTAAGATCATGAACTCTTGGAAATCAACGTTGTTATCAGCGTGAGAACCACCGTTGATGATGTTCATCATTGGAGTTGGTAATTGTTTTGCATTGAATCCACCAAGGTAACGGTATAATGGAAGACCTACGAAGTCAGCTGCTGCGTGAGCTACTGCCATAGATACACCAAGGATAGCGTTAGCGCCTAGTTTACCTTTGTTTGGAGTGCCATCTAATTCGATCATAGCACGGTCGATACCAGCTTGGTCAGTTACATCGAAACCAGCGATTTCTGGAGCGATAATTTCGTTAACGTTGTTTACTGCGTTAACAACACCTTTACCAAGGTAACGAGATTTGTCACCGTCACGTAATTCTACTGCTTCGTGCTCACCAGTAGATGCACCACTTGGTACGATAGCGCGTCCGAAAGCGCCGCTTTCTGTGTAAACTTCTACTTCTACAGTTGGGTTACCACGAGAGTCAAGGACTTCGCGAGCATAAACATCAATAATTGTTGACATAATAAATTCTCTCCTTTTTATATAAGCAAATTATTTAATAATTGTTTTACCTGTCATTTCTTTCGGTTGTTCCACATTTAAAAGTGTAAGCATTGTTGGAGCGATATCTCCTAAAATACCACCTTCACGAAGCTCTACATCATTTTTTGTAACGATGAAAGGAACCGGGTTAGTTGTATGAGCTGTCATAGGACCGCCATCAGCAGTTAACTCCTGATCAGCATTACCATGGTCAGCAGTAATAAGTGCTACACCATCTTTTGCAAGAATCGCTTCTACAACTTTTCCTAAACATTCGTCAGTTGCTTCTACTGCTTTAATTGTTGGTTCCATCATCCCAGAATGGCCAACCATATCACAGTTCGCAAAGTTAAGAATGATAACATCATGTTTATCATTTTCGATTTCATTTACTAAAGCGTCCGTTACTTCGTAAATGCTCATTTCAGGTTTCAAGTCATACGTTGCAACCTTTGGTGAGTTAATTAAGATACGCTCTTCTCCTGGGAATTCAGCCTCACGACCACCGCTAAAGAAGAATGTAACGTGCGGATACTTTTCAGTTTCCGCGATGCGAAGTTGCTTTAATCCCGCTTGCGCAACAACTTCACCTAAAGTGTTATCAAGGTTCATTGGCTTGAATGCCACGTAACCATCTACAGTTTCACTGAAGTGTGTCATACATACGAATTCTGGAATGTGAGGTACTTTTTCACCACGATCGAACTCACGGAAGTCTTCGTTTGTAAATACACGAGCAATTTGAATTGCACGGTCTGGACGGAAGTTATAGAAGATAACTGCATCATCATCATTGATTGTTGCAACTGGCGTGTTATCTTCGTTAACAATTACAGACGGCAATACGAATTCATCATAGATACCGTTCGCATAAGAGTCTTCTATGCACTCTTCTGCTGATTTATAAGTAGGGCCTTCACCATTCACCATAGCACTGTAACATTTTTCTACGCGATCCCAACGCTTGTCACGGTCCATGGAGTAATAACGACCAGAGATAGTCGCGAATTGTCCTACTCCTGTTTCTTTAATTACTTCATTTGTTGCATCGATATAACCTTTTGCTGTTTGTGGTCCAACATCGCGGCCATCTAAGAATGCATGGATATAAACTTTCTCCACGCCTTCTTTTGCTGCTAAGCGAAGAAGAGCAAACATATGGTTCATGTGACTGTGCACACCACCATCAGAAAGTAAACCGAATAAATGAAGAGCAGTACCTTTTTCTTTTACGCTTTTAATTGCATTTTGGAATGTTTCGTTCTGATCGAACTCACCTTCACGAATTGCAACGTTTACGCGTGTTAAGCTTTGATATACGATGCGGCCAGCACCAATATTTAAGTGACCAACCTCAGAGTTACCCATTTGACCTTCTGGAAGACCTACTTCCTCACCACAAGCTGTAAGCGTTGTATGAGGGAATTTGTTCCAGTAACCATCAAAATTAGGTTTCTTAGCTTGTGCTACAGCATTCCCGTGAGTTTCTTCACGAAGTCCGAAACCGTCAAGGATGATTAAAGCTGTTGGCTTTCTCATTTTACCGCCCCCAGAAGACCTAAGAACGAAGCAGGCTCTAAGCTAGCACCGCCAACTAAAGCGCCGTCGATGTCAGATTGTGCCATATACTCTTTAATGTTTTCTGGTTTTACGCTACCGCCGTATTGAATACGAACAGCTTCTGCAGCTTCTGGAGAAACAGCTTCTGCAACAACTTTACGGATGTGCGCACATACTTCGTTTGCATCTGCAGAAGAAGATGATTTACCTGTACCGATAGCCCAGATTGGCTCATAAGCGATAACAGTTGCTTTAACTTGCTCTTCTGTTAAACCTGCAAGTGCTTTTGTCACTTGACCTGCTACTAGATCAAATGTTTTTCCGCTTTCGCGCTCTTCTAAAGTCTCACCACAACATACGATTGGTGTTAAACCATGTTCAAATGCTGCGATAGTCTTTTTGTTTACTGACTCATCTGTTTCAGCAAACATTTCACGACGCTCAGAGTGGCCAAGTACTACATAGCCAACTTTTAAGTCGCTAAGTGCTACTGGGCTAATTTCGCCAGTGAATGCACCATTTTTTTCGAAGTGCATGTTTTGTGCACCTACTTGTAAGTCAGTTCCTTCAGTTGCTGCTACAAGGCGCTCTAAGAATAGAGCTGGAGAGCAAACTACTGCATCAACAGCTGAAGCTGCTGGGATTTGACCTTTAACTTCCTCTACGAAGCTAACTGCTTCAGATAGAGTTTTATTCATTTTCCAGTTACCTGCGATAATTGGTTTACGCATGCTTTGCACCGTCCTTTTTCTTTGGCTGCTACTTATTTGTCGTTAAGACAAACTACACCTGGAAGCTCTTTACCTTCCATGAATTCTAATGACGCACCGCCGCCAGTAGAAATGTGGCTCATTTTATCAGCCATACCGAATTTTTCAACAGCTGCTGCAGAGTCACCACCGCCGATAACAGAGTATGTATCTTCTGCATCTGCTAATGCTTGTCCTACTGCTTTTGTACCTTCTGCGAATGGAGTCATTTCGAATACACCCATTGGTCCATTCCATACAACAAGCTTAGAGTTTTTAATTACATCTGCATAAATTTCACGTGTTTTAGGACCGATGTCCACGCCTTCCCATGTAGAAGGGATAGAGTCGATACCAACGATTTGAGTTGTTGCAGTTTCAGAGAATTCCTCAGTGATTACAACATCAACTGGCATGTAGAAGTTTACGCCTTTTTCTTTTGCAAGTTGCATAAATTCTTTAGCTAGTTCAATCTTGTCGTCTTCACATAGAGATAGACCAATTTCATGACCTAAAGCTTTAACAAATGTGTAAGCAAGTCCGCCACCGATGATTAAGTTATCTACTTTGTCTAATAGATGACGAATTACACCGATTTTATCTTTTACTTTCGCACCACCGATGATAGCTGTAAATGGACGTTCTGGGTTAGAAAGTGCTTTACCAAGTACATCTAACTCTTTTTCCATTAATAGACCAGATACTGCTGGTAGGTAGTCTGCGATACCCGCTGTAGAAGCATGAGCACGGTGAGCTGCACCGAATGCATCGTTTACGAAGATGTCAGCAAGTGCTGCAAATTCTTTCGCAAGTTCTGCATCGTTCTTTTCTTCGCCCGCATAGAAACGTACGTTTTCAAGAACTAATACGTCGCCTTCGTTCATTGCTGCAACCATTTCTTGTGCAACTGGTCCGAATGCTTCGTCCGCTTTTTTAACATCTTTACCAAGAAGCTCGCCTAAACGTGCTGCTACTGGAGTAAGACGTAATTCTTCTACTGCTTGACCTTTTGGACGGCCTAAGTGGCTTGCTAAAATAACTTTCGCACCTTGCTCTACTAAATATTGAATTGTAGGAAGAGCTGCACGGATACGAGTTTCATCTGTAATTTTGCCTTCTTTCATAGGTACGTTGAAATCAACGCGGCAAAATACACGCTTACCTTTTAAATCTACGTCACGAATTGATTTTTTGTTCATTGGATTTCCCTCCGACTACTAGTTAGGATTGACAAAACCCATTCAAAAGCTTAACACATTTGCTTTTAAAACGAAAGAAGAGAGAGAGGGAACAAACCCTCTCCCTCGTTTTGTCATTGATTGCTTATATAATTAAGAATTAAAGACCTTTAGAAGTCATGTAAGCTGCTAAGTCTACTACGCGGTTAGAGTAACCAGTTTCGTTATCGTACCAAGAAAGTACTTTAACCATGTTACCTTCCATTACCATTGTAGATAAAGCATCGATTGTAGAAGAAGCTGTACATCCGTTATAGTCGATAGATACTAATGGCTCTTCGCTGTATCCAAGGATACCTTTTAATTCGCCTTCAGCTGCTGCTTTGAATGCTGCGTTTACATCTTCAACTGTTACTTCTTTGTCAAGTTCAACAACTAAGTCAACAAGAGAAACGTTAGCAGTTGGAACACGTACAGCGCCACCGTTTAATTTACCTTTAAGTTCTGGTAATACTAATGCTACAGCTTTAGCTGCACCAGTAGATGTTGGAATCATGTTTTCAGCTGCTGCACGAGCACGACGTAAATCTTTGTGTGGTAAGTCTAAGATTTGTTGGTCGTTAGTGTAAGAGTGAATTGTTGTCATCATTCCGCGTTTTACGCCGAATTTTTCGTTTAATACTTTAGCGAATGGAGCTAGACAGTTTGTAGTACAAGAAGCGTTAGATACTACGTTGTGGTTAGCTGCATCGTATTGTTCGTGGTTAACACCCATAACTACAGTGATATCTTCGTCAGAAGCTGGAGCTGAGATGATAACTTTCTTAACTGATCCACCTAAGTGTTTTTCAGCGTCTGATTTTTTAGTGAAACGGCCAGTAGATTCTACTACTACTTCTACTCCGTAGTCGCTCCATGGTAATTGAGCTGGGTCACGCTCAGCGATAACTTTAATTTCTTTACCGTTAACAACGATGCTGTTTTCGTTAGCAGATACTTCTGCATTTAAAGTTCCGTGAACTGTGTCATATTTTAAAAGGTGAGCTAATGTTTTAGCATCTGTTAAGTCGTTGATTGCTACTACTTCTACCTCAGAGTTGTTAAGAGCTGCGCGGAATACGTTACGTCCGATACGTCCAAATCCATTAATACCAATTTTAGTCATTTGAATTTCCTCCTTGGGGGATTATATTAAAGGGTAAAACCCTTTGTTAACTGTTTTGCTGCACCTTCATCTGTAATTAGAATTGAAGTGTGCCCTTGCTTTATTACAGCCTGTATTGCCTTTGCCTTTGAAGAACCTCCAGCGACTGCTACAACGTGAGATACATTTTGTAAATCCTCTAGTTGCATACCAACTGTTCTTACTTTATGAACAACATTTCCTTCTTCATTAAAGTAGTAACCGAAAGCTTCGCCAACTGCTTCGCTTGCTTGAATCTTTAACCAATCTGCTTCTGAAGTACTTCTGCGACGTGCCATTGTTAACGCATCACCTATTCCATGAATGACGATATTGGAAGATCGAATCAACTCAAGAACTTCTTTCACGGAAGGCTCTGTCACAATAGACGCATATGCTTCGCTACTAACATGGTCTGGAACATACAATAAGCGATAATTACTCATCGTATTTTGCGCCATCTTGGCACAAATGGTATTGGCTTCTAATTCAACACCTTCTCCAATTCCACCACGTGCTGGGACAAATAGCATATGTAAATCTTTGCAATCAAGTTGCATCATGTCCGCAGCAGCAGCTAGCGTAGTTCCTCCAGCCACAGCAACGATATTATTCGCTGTCAGACGGTCTTTTATACAAGTCACACAAGCACGGCCCATCTCCAGTTTGACCCAAGGTGATTCATCACTATCACCAGGGACAACGAAAACTTCATCCAAGTCTAATGTTTCCTTAAGTTGCTTTTCTAAAACCTTTAACCCGGAAATTTCTTTCATAAAGTCTTCCAAAGCAAGAACTAAAGCTGTTCCTTCTTCTGTCAAAGTCATTCCAGAAGAAGCGACGTGAACTAAGTTTTGTTCTTTCAAAACTTGAACTTCACTTCGCAATACTCGTTCTGTCATACCGAGGCTTGCTGATAAGTTTCTTCTTCCAATCGGCTGCATGAGCCTAATGTATTGAAGAATTTGCATTCTCGTTTGCATAACAGGTAGCAGATCAGGTAATAATTTTTTTGTGTTCTGAATCCATGAGCGCATATCTTTTCTCCTCACTACATTGGTTCATTTTTCCTTCGTGGTCACTTTACGTCCCGTAGTGACATTTTGTGTCCCACATAGGTTAAAAAAATAATCCCTGCTACGTGTATTATTGTAACAGGAGATAGAAACTTATTCAACTCTTAACTGCATTCTTTATATAGTTTATTATGACACCTTTGTGAATGTTACCATATTCTACTTGTTTTCCGTCCATTTCTACAACCGGAATCATTAAGTGATATTTTTCTAAAAGGTCATTATCTTCATATATATCTATTTCCTCGATTTGAAAAGAATATTCACATTGTACTTCCTGTAAAACTTGTTTCGCCTTCACGCAAAGGCCACAATCTTTTTTAGTATACAGTACAACTTTCATCTTCTTCACCTATCCGATCGTTTTTCGTAATGACGAAGCTGGGATATGCATTTGTTCTCTATACTTCGCCACTGTTCTTCGAGAAATAACAATTTCATGCTCTTCTTCTAATAATTTTGAAATCTTTTGATCTGAGAGTGGCTTTTTCTTATTCTCTGCTTCCACAAGCGTTTGAATAAACTGTTTCACTCGCTTCGTTGAAACTGCCTCATCCTCTGTCGTCGAAATTGCATTACTAAAGAACGATTTCATCTCAAATAAACCGTGTGGCGTTTGCACATACTTATTTCTTGTTGCACGACTAATCGTAGACTCATGTACACTTAGCTCTTCCGCCACCTCTTTTAAAGCGAGAGGCTTCAAATACGCTGGACCTTCCCAAAAGAAATCACGTTGTTTTTCCATAATAATCGTCATCACTTGCAGAAGTGTTTGTTTTCTCTGTTTCAAACTGCGCATAATCCATTGCACATGCTGATACTTTTCTGATACGTAAGATGCTACTTCACTTTCACTATTATTAAGAAGCGCACTATATTCAGAATGAATTTCAATTCTCGGCATATTTCTCTCATTCATTTGTAAAACGAGGCGATCGCCATCTTTTTTCACCGCCATATCAGGCACAATATAAAGTGGTTTATCTGAAGAAAACGCAAGACCTGGTTTTGGTTGTAATGACGTTATACAATTTACCGCACTCTGTAATTCCTCATTACTACATTTCAACACTTGAACGAGCTTTCGCCAATCTTTCTTCACAAAATAAGCGAAATGATCTTCTACAACCTCTTCTGCTAATCCATTCCGTCTTTGTAAGCGCTTCAATTGCAAGGTTAAACATTCCTGAATATTACGCGCCCCTACCCCTGCTGGTTCCAGTGATTGGACGAGCTCTACAGAGCGGTCGACTACATGAATATGCGCAGAAAGGAGCTCTGCTAACTCTTCATTCGTTTCTTGTAAATATCCATTTCCATCCATGTTCATAATAATGAAAGAAGCTACTTTTCGCTCTTCTTCATCTATTTTATAATACTGTATTTGATTTAATAAATGTTGCTGAATCGTTGTAGAATCCACACTGTAGATCTCCATCTGATTCTCGACTTGTTTGCTGGTACTTTTACTGTTGTTAGAGCTCTTTTTCTTCTCCCTCTCAAAACCACCTAACTCAATAAGGGGATTCTCTAACGATTGCTCATACAAAAACTCCGATAATTCTTGTACATTATACTGGAGCATTGTAATCGCTTGCCTTAACTCTTGTGTCATTGCCAAACGTAAGCTTTGTTCTTGTAAAAGACTTGCCTTCAAACTAATCTCCCCCTTGTTTCTATTGTACAATAAGTTTGGTAAAAGGAGAATGCTATCACAGACACCCATTCCAAAATATTATTAATTTATATGTATTAATGAGATTTACAACTTACAACCGAAATTTGAATAATATTGAAAGAAAATAATAATATTCAAATTTAATACTAAGTACTAATAGTAAATATTAATATAAGATATTAAAATGAGCAACAAAAAAAGAGAAGATCCCATCTTCTCTTCCACTAATCAACTATTTTTCAAAAGCTGAAATAACTTCAAGCTCTTACCGCTTCGCAAAATACCCTTTGGATATACTTTCGCAGCAAATAAAGAAATCAGGCTAATACTACTTAACAAAACCAATATAGACGTTGCAATTTCCATACCACTCACAGACCCATTAATAATCCTAACTACCATACTAATTGGAGCTGTAAACGGAACATATGATGTCACCCTTGATACTAGCCCTTCAGGGTTATCAAGTACTACTAATAACTCCACCACTAAGCTTCCCATCAATATAAGAGTAATCGGCATCGTTGTTCCGGATAATTCTTCTGGCCTGCTTACCATAGAACCAAACACTGCGAAAAGTGCCGCATAAACGAAGTAACCGAGAACAAAATATAACAAGAAATATGCAGCATGCTCACCTGTAATCATATTTACATCAATATTCACTCCAAAAAACGAATCCGATACCTTAAAAATTCCAGATTTAATATATAGCGCCATACTAAGGAAGAAAATAAATAACTGTGTCAAACTAGCAAGACCGACTCCTAATATCTTCCCAAAGACCATGTGAACAGGCGACACCTTCGTTACCATCACTTCCATAACACGCGACGCCTTCTCTGACGCTACCGCTGTAGCAATCGCATTCCCATACGAAGTAATTGCTAAGTACATAATCGCTACTAATAAATACACCAGTAAGAATGAGCTTGTTTCTTCGTTATTTAAGTTTTGCTTTTTCGCTTGCACGTTCATCGTCAGTGATTTCACAGCCTCTTCTGATAACTGTTGTTTAACTACCGCACTTTGAAAATACTGATTTTGTACAAATACCTGCGCACTTTGAATCAACTTAGGATTATCCACCTTCATAAAGTAATCTAATACTGGTTCAGCACCTGCACCCTCTTTTAATATAAAGAGCGCTTCGACTTTCTTATCTAACAAATCTTGCTTATATTGATTTAATTTTGTTTTATCGCCTAAAGACCAATCCCATTCTGGAAGAGCTTTACTAAGATTAGATTGATCCAAAGTAACATTAGGTGCTTCGGAAATAAATACAACCTTTGCTTTTTCTTTCTCTCCAGAAAACTTTTGTACTAAAGTTGGAAAGGAGAATAAGAATATCCCTCCCCCTATTAATAACAATGTCATCCCAATAAATATTTTCGTCCTCACACGATCCCAATACGTTTGCCCTAAAACAATCCAGAAATTCCTCATTACTTATGCACCCGCCTTTTCAACAAAGATTTGATGTAAAGAAGGTTCTTTAATAGAAACATCTCGGATATATTGTTTAGTTTTAATGTCTTCAAGCAGCGAAAACGCATCCTCTCCATCATTAACTTTAATCATGAACGTACGATTAACTTTTTCAAAATTGAAATTTTTCTTCTTAAGAATAGGTTCAATATCCCCTTCCGTTTGCAACGTCATATATTTGTATTGATAACTTTTCTTAATATCTGACAAGGCACCCGATAATACAAGTTGACCGTTTTTCATAATACAAATTTCCTCACAGAACGTTTCTACACTGTCCATTTGATGACTACAGAAGATAATCGTTTTTCTTTGCGCGATTAACTCAAGCACAACATTTTTTAACATCTCTGCATTTACAGGATCCAATCCACTAAATGGTTCATCTAGTATGATGAATTCCGGATTATGCAATATCGCTGAAATCAATTGAATTTTTTGTTGATTTCCCTTTGACAATTCCTCTGTTTTCTTCTTTAAATGTGGTGTCATTTCTAATTTTTCTAGCCACTGTAACGCATGCCTTTTTGCAAGATTAGCTGGCATTCCTTCTAACTTGCCGAAATACACCAATTGCTCCACTACATTCATTTTCGGGTATAATCCACGCTCTTCTGGTAAATAGCCAATAGATAGGTCTTTCTTTGAAAAAGGGCGATTATTCCATAGAATTTGGCCGCTATCCGGTTTTATTAAATCTAAGATCATACGAATCGTTGTCGTCTTACCAGCACCATTCCGGCCCAGCATCCCTAAAATCCCACCTTCTTCTACACGTATATTTAAATCATTAACGGCTTTATATTCACCAAATGTTTTATTTAATCCTTGAATTTCAAATGCCATATATAACATCCCCTTTTAGCTTTTTACGAAATAAATAACCGCCATTCCTAATGCAATCCCGCCTACCATCAACAAAAACTTTTTCATCACTATTACCTCCTTCATTTACTTGTTAAGTTGTATCTTTATCATAGACTTCTTTCTGATGCTATTGTCCGCAATCCGTACTGTATTTACCGTAAAAAAGGCGAACCACTCTTATGTGGTTCACCGCAATTTCAACAGATGACATTGATTGTATGAAAACTTCTTAAATGTTATTATAAAAATATTCAGAAATTAAACGATATACCTACAAAGAGAGGTGTCTAAACCGTTGCAGATACAACGTAATTTCGTTTTCATTTTATGTGTAACTATCCTGTATTTTTGTTTACAAGGCTATATCTTATATAAAATAAACCAACCATATAGTGGAGTTCTTATTTCTAAAACAGACTCAACTACATACACAATAGCAAAAATTAAATCCTCCGGTTGGGCTTTTCATACGGACTTAAAAGAAGGAGATATAATCTATTCGATAAATAAAGAAAAGCCTCATTTAGGAATACTTCCTGGATACCAAAACCAATCACTAAATGCATCTGAAATACAAATTAAAAAAGACGATATCACCCAAACTTATAAAGGAACACAACATTTTATTGATTCTCGTGACAAAATTATTTCTGTATACTTTCCCTTCCTACTCGCTTTTATTTGTTTAGGGTTATCTATTTTTCTTTATACAAAGAAGCCTTTGAACCGGGAAACATTCTTTTTGATCACGTTTCTATTCATGACTTCCTCAAGTCTTCTAATCGCAGTTGAATCTGGTAAAGGTGATTTTATCGCTCTCATTATTTTAAGTATTGTATTTCAAGGTACACCTATGTCTCTCATTTTATTGTTGAATGAATTATTCAAGAAAAAGCAACTATACGTTATTTCTATGAGATTTCTAAAAATCGATATTACAATCGGCATTATTTTACTATTACTCTCTATTTTAACGATGTGCATTCCATTTCCAATAGTTAATACCGATGGATTAGAACTAATTTACCTTTCAATAAATATTATCTTTTGTATATATTTTTTAATCCGTGCCTATATCAAATATCACAGTACAGTACATAAACCATTTTTAAAATTAATGCTCACGATTCATTCCATTGCCTTCTTTCCGTTCGTTACACTCTATGCTCTTCCAGATGCAATATTCAAAACACCTATTCTCTCAGCAGATATTGGCGCTATGTTCCTAATCGCTCTTCCAATCGGTTATTTTTATTTAGTAGCGACGAAGCAGATTTTTGATATAGAGTTTGTATTTGATCGTTTACGGTATTACGCATTTCTGTCACTAATTCCAACTCTATTAATTGCAATCATTACGAGCTGGAGCATTTATTACAAAGACAATTTTCTCTCTCGACTACTGCAAAGTTTTATTATTATTTTTCCGTTAAACATTCTATTTCTCATATTAAAAGAAAGATTAGATTTTACATTCCGTAATCACCTCTTTCGGACTAAAACAAACTTATACGTAAACATTGAACAGTTTACCGCACAGCTATCATCTATTATGAAAACAGAAGAGTTAGAGAAAAAATTCACTAATGAAATCGTTTCGATGTTGAAACCTTCTTTTATTCAATTTGTTCAATATGATATGAAAGACAACACATATACACTCTGTAACGGATATCGACAAACGAAAGATTTCACACTTTCTAAAAAGAAAAAATGGAGTATGGCAGCATTACTAATTAATGATTTATTAGAGGATGATGGATGCATTGGCATTTACTTATACTCTACTAAACATATAAAACACTACATCTGGATTGGAAGAAAAGTGAATAATATTAAATATAATACGCATGAAAAATCATGGTTCATCACTGTCACGACATACGTCCGTCTTATTTACGAAAACTTGTATACTATTAATGAAATTATTCATTCTCTAGAGCAGGAGAGTTTAGAATCCAAAACAAATTCTGCAAGCTTATCACGCCTACTCTTTCAAATTTCTGAACAAGAAAGGCGCCGACTCGCTTCAGATTTACACGACTCTGCATTACAAGATCAAATCGTATGGTACCGCAAACTAGACTCTTTACTAAAAAACAAATCCGTTCCACTAGAATTAAAAAATGAACTAAAAAAAATCCACTTCGGTATGCACGATGTAATACAACAAATTCGCGACACATGTAATGAATTGCGTCCATCACTTTTATCAGATGCTGGTTTAATTGGTGCATTAAGAGAATTGCTAGCCCAAACACAATTACGTGTGCAGTTTCATATTCAATTTGATCATGAATCAATTCAAGAACATCATTACGATTTTGACAAAATTTTATCTTTATATCGTATCATTCAAGAACTACTAACAAACGCAGATAAACATTCCGAGGCAACCATCGTATCGATTTTTTTATGGGAAGAGAATAACTGCATTTCCCTAGACTACCGAGACAACGGCAAAGGTTTTGATATAGACACTCCCTACTCTCCTAAGCAGCATATGGGGATTTCCGGTATAAAAGGAAGGCTTCAATCAATTGGTGGAGAAATACATATAGTATCCGAAGCTAAAAAAGGACTTCAAGTAAACATTACAGTTCCGAGGTGGTAAATAATGATTCGAGTATTAATCGTAGATGATCATCAAATTGTAGGCGAAGGAACAAAGAGCATGATTGAATTAGAAGAAGATATGCAAGCAGAATATATTTTAAATGAACAGGAAGCACTTATAAAAAGTGACGCTACACCTTTTGACGTATATCTCTTGGATATGAATATGCCCAATTGTAGTGGTATTGAACTCGCCCAGAAAATATTACATATTCAAACAGATGCAAAAATCATTTTATACACAGGTTTTGAATACGTATCCCAATTTAATTTATTAATAAACTCTGGTATCAGCGGAATTATTAGTAAATCAGCTTCTCAGCAAGAGCTATTAATGGCAATTCGTGCAGCTGTAAATGGATATACTTTACTTCCTATTTCTTTATTACGTCAACTACGTACAGACGATATAACGACTCAACAACTTGAAAATAAAACCGCTCTTCTTACACAAAAAGAATTAGAAATCTTAGAATCCGTCTCTAAAGGAAGTAGCAATAAACAAATTGCTGATGAACTGTACATGAGTTCAAGAGCTGTAGAATACAACCTAACAAAAATCTTCAAAAAATTAAAAGTAGGATCACGCTCCGAAGCTTTAACAGAAGCAATGAGACAAGGCATTTTGAAAGTACACATATAAAATGAAACTTCCATCAGTTTGTTTTGTTTAACCCTCAAATAATGAGATAAATAAAAAAGTCCTAACCTACAAAACGTAAGTTAGGACTTTTTAACGCGCCCAGAGGGATTCGAACCCCCGGCAGACGTGGTACCGGAAACCACCGCTCTATCCGACTGAGCTATGGGCGCATGATTATAGAAAACACTTCATTTTCTCTTCATAATAATAGCAATAAAAACCATTTAAATCAATAAAAACTCTTTGATAGCACATTATATATACGCTTTTTGTCTGCATAAAAAAGCCCCCTAATTTCTACATTTAGGAGGCACTTCTTACCCATTTTATTTATCTAGTTTCTCTTTAATCTCTTTTGGAATTTCATTCGGCTGTACTTCTTGGTATGTTTCAATATATTCACCTTTTGTTTTAACCTTTACATACGCTCCTTCTCGAAGCCCACGAGGTGCATAAAACTTAACGTCTCTTCCTTCACCCGAAGCGTAATAACCAGTAAGTTTATAGTCTCCAGCTACCTCTCCAACTGTAGATAATCGGCCAGATTCTTTCGCTTTTACATATACAAATTCTTCTTTCACAAGCGGATTATATCTATCAGTCACCTCATTATGAGAAAAGCTTGCCACACCAATAACTAATATAAAAATTCCAATTAAACCTAATAATAATTTCTTCATTTTTCTCTCCTTAAAATATCCTTTTAACTTACTTTACTTTCTTTATTCTAGGAGAAAGAGGGTTTTTCCACTATCGCTTTTCCTTACATATTCATTACAAAATTGTAATCCACACATGTAATACCCCTAAATTTTCCAATCATAAATTCACCCCAACTCACAAATTATAATCTTTGAATTGATATTCAAAAGGGGGCTTCATTCAATGACTGTAATTACAAAATTAAAGCAAACTGTTTCTGGATTAAAAAGTGCACAAGCTAGCTTAGAGGGATTCGCTCTTGATACGGATAACCAACAAGCTAAACAACTTTTCCAAACAGCTGCGCAGCAAACACAAACGATTATCGATTCTTTAAACCCACGCGTTGAAGAAGTCCAACAAGAAGAACCACAATACTCACAGCAATAACGAATCAGACTTGCTGTGAAATAGAAAAAGGATGATATGCAGTCATCCTTTTTCTATCACATTACATATTGCAATAGAAATGGAATGATAATTATGCGAAAACTCGGCCTCATAACCGCATTATTTGCACTTCTATTTAGCTCTTTTACCGGATGTGATAATAGTCCTTTAGATAAAAAAGTGAAAGAAGAAGCAAAACGAACGGAGAAAGAAAAAGGTCCAAAGTTAACAAAGACGAGTACGGAATCCTTTAATCAATCTATATCACAAGGAGCGAAGAAAAGAGCTCTCGCTATGGATGAAATTACAAAAAGCACAGCAGTAAACTCAAATTTAGATCTCTACATAGCAGTTACACCGGAGCATCACGAAAGGTTTGGATTAAAACCTCTACGTAAGAAGCTTCAAAAGCAGCTAAGTGATGAGCACCCTACTTTCGATGTTCGTGTAAGTACAGATAAAAAAATCTTTATGTTACTCGAAAAGCTCGAAAGAAAGATTAAGGACAAAAAAGTATCTAAAGATGAGATTAATAAGCAATTAAAATTCATTGGTAAAAAAATGGAGTCTAACACTTAACGCTTTTTAAAAGAAAAGGAAGGATTGCAATGTCTAGTAAAGATAAAAACTTAACCCCTGTACAACAGGAGTATAAAAAATTCGAGCAAGAACGCGAACCGAAACGACCTATCTTAAAAAATTGTATAAAAGCCTTTTTCGTCGGTGGTTTTATTTGCTTCATAGGACAACTAATCTCTACTTTTTATATTACGTATTTCGATTTCACTGAACGTTCGGCAGGAAATCCAACCGTCGCAACTCTTATTTTCATTTCTATGTTACTAACTGGTTTCGGTATATATGATCGTTTTGGGCAGTTTGCTGGTGCTGGTACAGCTGTACCTGTTACTGGATTTGGTAACTCTGTTATTGCAGCATGTATCGAACACCGAACGGAAGGATTCGTCCTTGGCGTTGGCGGCAATATGTTTAAACTAGCTGGTTCTGTTATTTTATTTGGTGTATTTTCCGCTTTCGTCATCGCACTTATTAAAACGATTCTCGTTCAATGGGGAGGACTATAAATGTTACAAGGACACCGAACGTGGGTATTTGAAAACAAACCAGTCATTATCTCAACAGGGGTTGTCGGTGGACCATTTGAAGCAAAGGGGAACATCCCAGAAGACTTCGATATCCTTCATGAAGATTTATGGCTCGGACAAGATTCCTATGAAAAAGCACATAAGATTTTATTCGAAGAAGCTTGTAGCCGTGCTACTGAAAAAGCAGAACTTCGTAAAGATGATATTCAATTTGTACTCGCAGGAGATTTAATTAATCAAATTACCCCTACAAGCTTTGCTTGCCGGACACTTGGCACTCCTTATCTCGGATTATTCGGAGCTTGTTCTACTTCTATGGAAGGTTTAGCACTTGGGGCAAGTATCGTAAATGCAAAAGGCGCAAAATATTTATTAACTGGTGCATCCAGTCATAATACAGCTGTAGAAAAACAATTCCGCTATCCTACCGAATACGGCGGACAAAAGCCACCTACTGCACAGTGGACAGTAACCGGAGCAGGAGCCGCCATTTTAAGCGATACCGGACACGGCCCTAGGGTAACATCTGCCACAATTGGACGAGTTATTGATATGGGATTAACAGATCCTTTTAATATGGGAGGCGCAATGGCTCCAGCTGCAGTCGATACAATCGAAGCCCATTTACGCGAACGACAAATCGATGCCTCTTACTATGACCTAATCGTGACCGGTGATCTTGGTCATGTCGGTCGCGAAATTGCTTACGATTTACTACATAAGCATGGAACAAAAGTAACGAGCGAACAGTTTCAAGATTGCGGAATTATCATTTATAGAGAAGGACAACCTGTCATAGCCGGCGCTAGCGGGCCTGGATGTTCTGCAACCGTCGTGTACGGTCACTTATTAAATCGAATGAAAAGAGGAGAGTTCAAAAAAATACTTGTCGTTGCGACAGGCGCTTTACTATCTCCACTTACATTCCAACAAGAAGAAACGATTCCGTGTATCGCTCACGCCGTTTCGATTGAATTTGGAGGTGCAACGCAATGATTTTTTTCTGGGCTTTCGTCATTGGTGGACTCATATGTGTAATCGGACAACTTATGTTTGATGTCGGCAAGCTAACACCAGCTCATACAATGGCAACACTCGTTGTTGCCGGAGCTATATTAGATGGATTCAATTTGTATGAACCATTAATTGATTTCGCTGGAGCTGGTGCAACTGTACCTATTACAAGCTTCGGTAACGCCCTCGTTCATGGTGCGATGGAAGAAGCTGCAAAACATGGTATCGTTGGCGTCATTACCGGCATGTTTAAAGTAACGAGCGCCGGCGTATCCGCAGCTATTATTTTTGGTTTCATAGGAGCATTGTTATTTAAACCGAAAGGATAAGGAGTGTTTGTATGACTGTTATCGCTAGCGTAAAAACTTGCCTTGCTAGTGTAAGAGGAGCTCAAGCAAGTTTAAGCTCGCTTTCATTAAATTCACAAGACGACGAATCCAAACGTGTATTTCATGAATGTATGTTAGAAATGGATAGCGTCATCGCTGATTTACAGAATAGAGTTTCAGTATTAGAACGTGAAGAACCTCAATATAAAGGGTTTTAAGTAGACTGGAGGAAATGACTATGTCTCACCTGCCGGAATGGACACTTGTCATTCTTCGCTCTGTATTCATATTAATTATTTTATTTGCTATTACGAAATGGTTAGGGAAAAGACAAATCTCTCAGCTCTCCTTTTTTGAATACATTGCCGGAATGACAATCGGTGACATCGCTGCCCAAGTATCTACAGGGCTCGATTCGAAATTTTTCCACGGCGTCTTTGCGATACTCATTTTCGCTGCGGTACCTTTTTTCACAGGAATCCTCTCCTTAAAGAACAAAACAGCTCGGGATTTTTTTGAAGGGAAATCTACCGTATTAATAAAAGATGGAAAGATACTCGAAGATAACTTAAAGAAAGAAAAATATACGAGTGACGAATTACTTGAACTACTCCGAGGAAAAAGTGCGTTCAGCGTAGCGGAAGTCGAATTTGCTGTCTTAGAACCGAGCGGAGAATTAAATGTACTATTAAAGAAAGATTCTCAGCCACTTACAGCAAAAGACATCGGTTTAAAAGTACCAAACGAAAAAGAACCGCAAACTGTTATTATGGATGGAAATGTACTAGATGAACCTCTATCCTCCAGTGGACATAACCGCGCTTGGTTACATGCTGAACTAGAAAAACTCGGTATTGTTATTGAAAATGTCTTTCTCGGTCAAGTCGATTCATACGGACAACTCACTATCGACATTTACAATGACAAACTTCAAATGCCTTCTCCTCAAAACAAACCTTTATTATTAGCATCTTTAAAAAAATGTCATGCTGATCTTGAACTATTTTCCCTAGAAACAAAGTCGAAATCAGCAAGTGAAATGTATAGTAAAAACGCGAAACAAATCGAAAAGATTTTAAATAAATTAACCTATCTTTTAAAAGACTAATTATCGAAAGAACGCTTCAGTTAAAAGGCGTTCTTTTCTGTTTTTCTTCAGTTTTCATAACGTTTAAATTTACGTAATTCGG
>NZ_JAKUDW010000030.1:0-62910 GCF_022662595.1 Bacillus cereus group sp. BfR-BA-01524
GGGGGGGGGGTTGTTCATCCCCCACTGATTATTAGCCCTCACCAATCGGGGGCTTACTGCCCGTTAATGCGGAATAAAATGTCATATGAGGTTTCTCATCTCTATAATAATTTAAACGGTCTTGCAGTGTCCCTGAGTGAAACTCAAATTTATGACCGTCAGGATCAACAAAGTATATAGATTCACAATCTCTGATATCACGTTCTCTTCCTTGTAAAATATGAACATCATTTTCTTCTAATCGCTGTATTAAACATTCAAAGTCTTCTCGTTCAATAGAAAATGCTATGTGCGTATAGGATTGATGAATCTCATTTCTCGGAATATGCGCCTCTTCATTAAGCGCTATCCATACTCCACATATGTTAAAATAAGCTAACTTGCTTCCTTTAACTAATAATTCTCCTTCTAATACTTTTTCATAAAACATAATAGAGTTTTCTAAATTAGATACCGAAAAACAAATATGATTGATTCCCCTTAACAACTATAATTCCTCCTTATACAAATAAAAGATGAGCGAAAATTCACTCATCTTTTATTATACTATTTTTTTGTAATATATGCCCATTTATAACTGAAGTCCCCACCAAACGTATGATTAGCAATACCTTTTACAAATGGCTTCTCTAAATAAGCTGTACTTTGTTGGTACGTAGGAGAAATTGCTGCGTCTTGACCAATTAAGATTTTTTCAGCTTCCGCAAGTGCATTCCAGCGTGCTTTATCATCTTTTAATAGCTCTCCTTTTGATTTCGCTACTAAATCATCATACTTCGGATTAGAATAATCCATTTCATTAAATGAGCTTCCAGTAACAAACATATCAATATAAGTCATTGGATCCGGATAATCAGGGCTCCATGCAGATAATGAGAATTCATATTGGAATTTCTTTTCTAAATCTAGCTTCTGCTTATATGGTTGCTGTTTCAAATTCACTTTAATACCAGGCAAGTTTTTCTCTAGTTCTTCCTTAATAAAGTCGCCCACTTTTTTACGGCTACCGTTATCATCGTTTAGTAATTCAACCGTAATTGTATCTTGACCAAGCTCTTTCTTAGCTTCTTCCCATAATTTTTTTGCTTTCTCTGCATTATCTTTACTATCACGGAAATTTTTATTTACAGTACGGAAATCTTTTCCATCCGGACCTGTCGTGAATTTTTCAGGTACTAAGAAATATGCTGGCAATGAACCATCATTTAAAATAACATCAGCAATTCCTTTTTTATCATATGCTAGATCAATTGCTTCACGTACTTTTTGGTTTTTAAATGTTGCATTTTTTTGGTTAAAACGCAAGAAATACATACGTGGATCTAACTTCGTTTTAAATTCATCTGGCTTATTCTTTTTATATTTATCAACAAATTCAGAAGTTAAAATAACTCGATCTGCTTGATCACTATCATATAAATTTACTCCCGTGCTTGTTTCCTTCACAATACTTACATTAATTTCGTCTAACTTTACAGTATCTTTATCCCAATAATTAGGGTTTTTCTTCAATTGATAATTTTGTTCATGTTTCCATTGACTCATTGTAAATGGCCCATTATATACTAATTTATCTGCTTCTAATCCGTATTTATCTCCTTGCTCTTTCACATATTTTTCATTTAATGGGAAAAATGTAGGGAATGATGTAAGCTCAAGAAAATAAGGTGCTGGTTGCTCTAATTCTACTACCAACGTTTTATCATCCTTCGCTTTAACACCCAATTGATCTGATGGTAATTCTCCTTTATTTACTTTCTGTGCATTTTTCACATCAAATAAAATGAATGCATATTCTGCCGCTGTTGCTTTATCTAATGTACGTTGCCATGCATATACAAAATCTTGTGCTCGAACTGGATCACCATTTGACCATTTCGCATCACGCAATTCAAATGTATATGTCTTTTTATCTTCACTAATCTTCACATCTTTTGCCATGCCTGGTGTTGGTTTATTATCTTTATCTAGACGATATAAACCTTCCATTGCATTTACAAATACACGGAAAGATACAGAATCCGTTGATTTAGATGTATCCATTGAAGGAATTTCAGCTGTTTCTAGTAAATTTAAAACTTGTTTATCTGCCATTCCCTTATTCGATTCTTTCTTCGTTGTCGAAGCCTTCTCACCATTCCCACATCCTGCAACCAATACACTCGTCGTTAATGCAAGTGCAGCAATTGTTGTTGTCTTTCTCTTCATTCTTCCTTCCCCCAATCTATATGTATAAGTTAAATCCTATATAATATATTTTATTATACAAAAGATTCTGATTATTTTAAATATTTATTTTGACAAACATAAAAAAAGCGGTTAGAAATTTCCTTCCAACCGCTTTTTTGAATAGCATTTACTTGTAATCCATCCTCTATATCAAATGGATTTTGAACCTTAAATATTTCGTCCATCATCTTCAAAAACTCTTCTTCAGTTTTAGATTCACCATTAACCGTAAGTGAGTATGGTTCCACTTCACCCAATTTATAATCGACAACAAATTGAATCGCCACCTTTTGCCCTGGCACCTCGGCGTTATATCCTTGGAATTCTACTAATTCTAACCCTTCCGTTCCACGATAATATATCCAACCTGAATTTTGAAAATAATTTTCGAAAGATTCACCTATTGAAAAGAAAGGATATTCATAAAGCGAGCTTGTACGAACCTTTTGAATAACGTCTCGATCAGTCGGAAAAAAGAAATGACTAAAAAATATGCTAGCAACTGCTAAAATAGTAACAATTGTCGCTCCCATTTTGCTCGTTCCGCCACTATCATGAATGAGATAGTTTTCAACTGATTTATCTTTTATTTCTCTTGCTTTTATTCGGTATATACGTCTTTCCGCAAATTGATAGTATAATCCATTTGAAAAAATCCCCATTCCAAACAGAATAAAAATGAGTAATAAAAACGTAAGAGGCACCATATTAACGATTGGCAATGCTACATTAAATCCCATATAATACGAAAATGCATCACACGCTATTAATAACAACATAAATAAAGCAGCTGGTACATAATACTTACGATATCCTAGCCAGCCTATATTGAAAATAGTAGCCCAACCATTCCAGCTCCACCTAGCAATCCGCTTATTCTCAAGCTCCCATTTCCTTTTGTAATACGGATATTGTCTCCCTACATATACTTCTAGTTCTTTATCTATTAACGAGCTACCTTCATCTTGTTCATTATCCAAGTTTCGCTGACAACTTGCACAATTTAACTGTTCCTCCTCGCAAGGTTGCCCACAATTTATACATTTCAAAACAATCCCTCTTCCCATCCATTCGTCATTTCAAAATACCTTCGTGTTTTAATAACCACTCTTTCCTCCATAAACCACCGGCATATCCAACAAGCTTTCCACTCTTTCCTATTACACGATGACATGGAACGATTATTGAAATTGGATTCCGACTATTTGCCCCTCCTATTGCCCGTACAGCTTTTGTATTTCCAACCTTCTCTGCAATATCCAAATATGAAGCACTTACGCCGTATGGAATAGTATAAAGTGCATCCCATACATTTTTTTGAAATGCTGTCCCCTCAGCAGACAGCGAAACCGTAAACTCTTTTCTTTTCCCTTTAAAATATTCATCTAACTCATTTATACATTGTTCTATCATTTCATTTTTATTTTCTTCTTGTCGTTCATCAACAAATATAACAGACGTAATTCCTTCTTGATTCGCTGTAATTTCAAGCAAACCTACTTCGCTTTCATAATAAGCCTGGTACATATGTCATCCTCCAATTCGGTTCATATTAGTCATTGTAACACGAATAAACAAAATTTTTCGTATAAGCGTTTTATTAGAGAAACAAAAAAGAGAATGGTAAAATATAAGAAAATTCAATCAAGGAGGCTATTTGATGAATTCCAAGCTTTTTTCACCTTATACAATTAAGAACGTTACACTAAAAAATCGTATCGTTATGTCACCTATGTGTATGTATTCATCGGGGAATGAGGATGGTAGCGTTACGAATTTTCATCTCATTCATTATGGAACTCGCGCTGCTGGCCAAGTAGGTTTAGTTATGGTTGAAGCAACTGCGGTGTTAGCTGAAGGACGAATTTCTAACAAAGACTTAGGCATTTGGGATGACAACCTAATTGAAGGCTTACATAAAACGACTACTTTTATACATGATAACGGTGCGAAAGTTGCCATTCAACTCGCTCACGCCGGAAGAAAAGCTGAATTAGATACGAATGCTTTCGCTCCTTCTGCAATTCCTTTTAATGATACGATGAAAATACCAGTAGAAATGAATATACAGCAAATCAAAGAGACTATATTAGCTTTTCAGAAGGCCGCGTTACGTTCAAAACAAGCCGGATTTGATGTTATCGAACTACATGGTGCTCACGGTTACCTTATTAATGAATTCCTATCACCACTTACTAATAAACGAACGGATGAATACGGCGGCTCACCTGAAAACCGATATCGTTTCTTACGCGAAATCATCGACTCTGTAAATGAAGTTTGGGACGGACCAATATTCGTTCGTATTTCAGCAAATGATTATCATCCTGACGGGCTTACAGTTCAAGATTATGTTCAGTATACAAAGTGGATGAAAGAACAGGGAATAGATTTAATCGATTGTAGTTCTGGTGCAGTTGTACCAGCACATATTGATGTGTATCCTGGTTACCAAGTACAATACGCCAAACATATTAAAGAGCATACTAAGATTGCAACTGGTGCAGTCGGATTGATTACGACTGGGTCACAAGCAGAGCAAATTTTAAATAATAACGAAGCAGATTTAATTTTCATCGGACGTGAATTACTTCGCAATCCGTACTTCCCAAGAATAGCGGCCAATGAACTTGGCTTTGAATTGCAAGAACCTCACCAATATAAGCGAGCACCAGGAAAAATGCATACGAATAAATAAAACCGAGAAGTCATTCTTCTCGGTTTTATTTATTCTATCGTTGTAATTTCATTTGAATTATAAGTATGGATACCCGATTCTTCTCGCAGCGCGGTTATATACATCCCTTTCGCCACATCTTTAGCTGAAATTGGTTTATACTTTTTGAAAGCCCCTTTAAAAATAAAAGGAATAATACGAGATAACTTTTCAGCCATTCGTTCGCCGAAACGAAATTCTTGTCGGTTTCCTACTAATAATGATGGTCTAAAAATGTGAATACCACCGATCACTAACTTTTGCAATTCTTCTTCCATTTTTCCTTTCACTTGTGAATAAAAGAAAAATGATTTAGGATTCGCTCCCATAGAAGACACAACAAGGAAATTTTGCACCCCTTGTTTTTCAGCTAAACAAGCAGCTCGTAACGTATATTCATAATCTACTTTTTTAAAATTTGCTTTTGTTTTTGCTTTTTTTATTGTTGTTCCTAAGCAACTAAAAACATCATCCACAGCAAAGAACTCTTTATATTCCTCTAATACCGAAAAATCAACTTGTTTCTGCTGTAACTTCTCATGTTGCAATTGCATTGGCTCTCTTACAAAAATAGTAACCGAATCGTAGTAATCTGATTCAAGTAATAGACGCGTTATCTCTTGTCCAACTAAACCACTTGCACCAAGTATTAACGCTGTTCGCTTATTCATATATGCATATACCTCTTATTTTACTTTTCTCTCCTTCAGTAAAATACAACCTTTAGGAGTTTCCTGCTCTTATTTTACCACAAGTAAAACACTATGCGTACGCATAGTGTTTTACTCACTCTTTTTTCTCATCTCTCTCTTGTAATTTCGTTATTGTTGTAGCGTCCCCTAAATTACTTATTAATCTTCTTAAAAAAATTAATACGAAAGATAATGGCAATACTACCGCTAATATTAATAAAATAGCTTCCATTAAGTAACCCAAGCGCTCATCCCCCTCTTTAACCTCCTTTTCAATATATGAAAACAGCGTTGTCACATATGCATGCATTTGCAAAAATAATACACTTATATTTGACAACTTTATAACAAAAACAAATCGGAATGATTATTATTTATTGCAACTTTATTAAAGATGTATTATACTAAGTTCGCAAACTAAAACGTAATTATTCCGTTTTGTATTAAAATGATATTTTTCTTCTATAATTGGGGAAAATATATCCGTAAAAAAGAAAAGAGGAGAACTTCATGCCTAAAAGATTGACTATATTTTCATTCTTACTTATTTTTACCTTAATTTTCGCTGGCTGCTCAAATAAAAAAGAAAGTAATGCCAAGAAAGATGGAAAGCTAACAGTTTATACAACAATTTTCCCACTTGCTGATTTCGCAAAGAAAATCGGTGGCGACTATGTAAATGTTGAAGCAATTTACCCACCTGGTGCAGATTCACATACATTTGAACCAAGTCAAAAACAAACAGTACAAGTTGCAAAAGCCGATTTATTCGTTTATAACGGCGCTGAATTAGAACCATTTGCTGAAAAAATGGAAAAAACATTACAAAAAGAAAATGTTAAAATTGTAAATGCATCTAAAGGTATTGAGCTTCGTGCTTCTACTGAAGAAGAGCATCATGATCATGGAGATGGCCATAAAGAAGATGAACACCATCACGATAAAGACCCGCATATTTGGTTAGACCCTACTCTAGCAATGAAACAGGCAGAAAAAATTAAAAATGCACTTGTAGAATTACAACCTGAACATAAACAAGAATTCGAAAAAAACTTCGCAGCACTTCAAACTAAATTTACTGATTTAGACGATCAATTTAAGGCAGCTGTAGCGAACGCAAAAACGAAAGAAATTTTAGTTTCTCATGCTGCCTATGGTTACTGGGAACAACGATACGGCCTAAAACAAATTCCTATCGCTGGAATTTCAGCTTCTGATGAACCATCTCAAAAACAGCTTGCTGATATTACAAAAACAGTAAAAGAACATAATCTAAAATATATTTTATTCGAAACTTTCTCTACTCCAAAAGTAGCATCTGTTATTCAAAAAGAAACTGGTACAAAAGTTTTACGCTTAAATCACTTAGCTACTGTTTCTGAAGATGATGCAAAAAATAATAAAGATTACTTCACTTTAATGGAAGAAAACGTAAACACATTGAAAGAAGCAACAAACTAATCCATTATATTTTCTAGGCAGCTGAATCTAGTATTCAGCTGCCTTTTTATGTATTTATCCTTGACTTGACCAAAATAACAAGTAAAATTATCCATATTAGCTTTAAAGCTATATTAATTTAGAAGGTGAGTTGGAATTATGAATCTTCACATTTGTGAAGTAACAGCAAAAAATTGGCGTTCAGTAGTTGCTTTAGACGTCGCAAAAGATCAGCAACAATTTATTGAAAGTAACGCGTTTTCTTTAGCAGAATCATTATATGAAGGAAACGGAACGTCAGTAGGTTTATATGATGGAGAAACACTTGTAGGTTATGCAATGTATGGATGGTATTCAATAAAACATAAAAGCGTATGGCTCGATCGCTTTATGATTGACCAACAATATCAAGGGAAAGGATACGCAAAACGTTTCCTTCGCTTACTCATTCAATTCTTACAAGAAAAATTTGAATGCAAAATAATTTACTTAAGTTTACATCCAGACAACAAACTTGCAATGGGACTGTATGAATCATTTGGTTTCCGATTAAATGGTGATATTGATGATGAAGGTCCAGTTGTAGGTGTTGTAATGGAGTTACTAATAGACGAAAATACAAGCCTGTGAAAACAGGCTTTTTATTATACATGTATCAATTTTTAGTTTCTTTCCCTTATTTAATTCTGTTTTGTAATCTAATAGAATGCTCATAAAAAATAAGCCTGCAATTTACGCAGACTTATTTCACACACTCTTCAAAATGTTCTTGGAACCACTCTTTATTAATATCTCTTCCGATGAAAACTACTTCACTTATACGCTTTTCGCCCTCTTGCCACTCTCTATCGTACGAAGCGGCAAATAACGTATGTACACCTTGGAAAACGATACGTTTATCTACTCCGTCTATCGATAAAATTCCTTTGTAACGATATAAATATTCTCCTAGCTCTTGAACGACAGCTGACATCCACTCATTAAGCTTTTGTAAATCCAGCGGACGTTCTTCACGTAATACAAATGATTTCACACCTTCTAAGTGATTATGTTCTTTATGAGGGTAAATTTGCAACGTATCTTTCGTTTTAAACGTTTGGATTTGTAATAAAGATGGTATATCTACCTCACAGTTAGTCGCCTCGATTAACTTTGCAGTCGGGTTAATTCCTTGAAGTTCATGCAAGAGATTTTCTTTCTCACTCTCTTCAATTAAATCTAATTTATTTACTAAAACGACATCAGCAAACGCAATTTGCTCTTTTGCTTCTAATCCTTTTTCAAAATGTTTATGTATATGATAACTATCTACCACTGTTACAACACCGTTAATTTGGTAAGCAGATTGAATGACTGGATCTAAAAAGAATGTTTGAATAATCGGCCCTGGATTTGCAAGGCCAGTCGTTTCAATTACTAAACCATCAAAATCCATTTTTCCTTCTGCTTTTACGTCCAGTAACTGTTTTAAAGCAACAAGTAAATCTTCACGTACAGTACAGCATAAACAGCCATTTGTCATTTCCATAATTTCTTCTTCTACATTCATAATCAACTGATTATCAATGCCAATTTGCCCTATTTCATTTACAATCACCGCTAATTTCTTACCGTGATTTTCTGATAAAATACGATTTAATAAAGTCGTTTTCCCTGATCCAAGAAAACCAGTTAATATTGTTACTGGAATCATTCCTTACATCTCCTTATAGCTATATGTTTCTACATTATAGCATATAGAGAAAATCATTTTTTTAGCAAAACATATTTATTGTATGTACACCCCCCAAACTATATAATAATACGTAGTAAGAAAGCCTTTTCAAAATAATAATTATTCATCAAGGGGGTACTTATAATGGAACGAGTTCAAATGAATGAAACGCTAGAATTCTCTCGTATTATTCAAGGATTTTGGCGTTTAGCAGAATGGAATATGACGAAACAAGAATTACTTTCTTTCATTGAAGATTGTATGGATATGGGAATTACTACTTTTGATCACGCTGACATTTACGGCGGATATACGTGTGAAGGATTGTTTGGAGAAGCTTTACAATTAAAGCCTTCCTTACGAGACAACATGCAAATTATTACAAAGTGTGGAATCGCTCCCCCATCACCGAAATTTCCAGAGCGATATGTTGCTCACTACAATACTAGTGCAGAGCACATTATTCAAAGTGCTGAAGCATCACTAAAAAATTTACATACAGATTATATTGACGTATTACTTATTCATCGTCCCGATCCTTTTATGGATCCAAATGAAGTGGCAAAGGCATTTTCACAATTAAAACAAGAAGGAAAAGTTCGTCACTTCGGTGTATCTAACTTCTTACCTTCACAATTTAATATGTTAAGTTCGTACTTAGATTTCCCGCTTATTACGAACCAAATTGAAGTTTCTGCATTGCAGCTTGAGCATTTTGAAAAAGGGACAATTGATTTATGCCAAGAAAAACGAATCAATCCAATGATTTGGTCACCTCTTGCTGGTGGGGAAATTTTTACTGGTCAAACCGAACGTGCCGTACGTGTACGCGAAACTATGCAAAAAGTTGCTACTGAGCTAGGTGTTTCTAGTATCGATACGGTTATGTATGCTTGGTTACTTGCTCATCCAGCTAATATGATGCCAATCGTTGGCTCTGGTAAATTAGATCGCGTAAAAACGGCCGCTCTTGCTACAAACGTTAACTTAGATCGTCAACAATGGTTTACAATTTTCGAAAGCTCTAATGGACATCCTGTACCATAATACACAAAAAGAAGAGCTGTTTCTTTACAGCTCTTCTTTTTTATATGTATTTCTCGTCATTGCAAATACACACATATCCCTTAATCCATTTCCATCTACCGCAACACTCGCACTTTCTAACGTACCTTCTAACTTAAAGCCTAATTTCTCAGGTATCGCTCTACTCTTCTTATTTAAAGAATCACAACGAATTTCTACACGGTTTGCTTTCAATTCAGAAAAAGCGTAATCCGTTATACCTTTCGCAGCCTCTACCATATAGCCTTTTCCGCTAAACCTTGTATCAATCCAATATCCGATTTCAAATTGAGGTATATCCCAATTAATACGATGTAATCCGGCTGAAGCAATAAATTCACCTGTTTCTTTCGAAAATACTAGTAATCTTAAATCCTCACGTTGTAAAAATTGAATATGCGATTTTCTAATACTCTCTTCTATTTCTTCCTCTGTTTGCTCTTTTTGTGCAAAAACCATCCAAGGTTTTAGTTCTTGTATTGAAGCTTGAATTGCATCATATACAACTTTACCATCTCCTGGTTTCGGCATTCGAATAAAAAGCCTGTCAGTATAAAATTCAGAAGGAAAATCGAATAATAACGGATTCACTGTAAACACTCCCTATAATTCTTTTATATATAATAATATCCATCTCAAGTTATATAGTAAAGAATTTTCTGAATTAAACACATTTTACTCATTCACTTCCATCGCTACACGAATTCCAGATTCAATCGCACCTTGAATCCATCCGTGATATAGCGTTGTATGATCTCCAGCGAAGAATATTCTCCCCTCTGGTTTGACAATCACTGGTTGTAGCTCAGATTCTTGACCTGCTTGAAAAAGCGCAAATCCTCCAAGCGCATACGGATCCAATGTCCAGCTTTTTGATATTCCAGATATGAACTCATCATACACTTGACCACCTAATATTGTTGCTAAGTTGTGTAAGGCGTAATAAATACGATCGCCTTTTGATAAACCATCCCATAACAATGCGTCATAAGACCATGTATAGCTACCTAACATCATAGCAGGTCCTTTTTCTCCAATTCCATAACTTGGATAATAGGCATAACGAATTGGCAAATCTGTTATAATTCTGCCACCTAATTGTCCTTGTTCTTCCCAAAATCGGCTTTTAAATTGAATTCCTATTTTCGTCGCAGGCATGTAATGTAATTCACGAATTGCTTTCCATTTTTCATGAGATATAGAATCAAACGGATCTACTTCTACAAAGCGCATTGTCGAAAACGGGATAGTAACAATAACTAAATCTCCTGTAATACTACTATATTCAAAAGTTTCCTCGTTCCGATAGAAAGCTGTCACACCATTATCGTGTTGATGTAACTTCATTAATTTTTGATTATATATAATATTTTCTTCTAATTGCGGTAAAAATGACTTTGGTAATCTATCATTCCCGCCCACAATTTCACAAAATCCGCTCTCCTCTTGCATAATGTATAGAAAGCGTAAAGTCTCTACAAACGACCGTTCTAAAAAACCTTCTAGATCTAATAGAACACCGATCATCTCAATTGTTACTGGCGAAAAGTAAGTATTATACTGATAAGGATGATACTTCAAAAATTGTCCTGTGGAATATCTCCCAAAATCCTTCACTACAACATCCCAATTTTTCTCTGGATTTCTTTTAATAAAATTTATTATCGGCTGTACTGCTAGTAACAATAGTTCTTCAGACGTTTTTCCCACTTCGTTCATTTCCACGGGATACCTTAAAATACTCGGATCCTTTTCATATTGTTTCAACGTCGTTTTCCGTCCATTTACATAGATAATATCCGTCTCATTCCTATTAATAAAAGGACTCACCTGTAGCCCAAACTTTCTTATATATGCCATCGTTAATGTATGTGTATACGGAATTCTCATTGCTCCGACATCTAAATATAATCCGGTATCTTCCATTCTAACTGTCTCTATACGGCCACCTACCCGGTTGTTTGCTTCAAAAATTTTCACATCATGTCCTGCAGCCTTTAATAAAGATGCTGAAACTAATCCAGCCATACCAGCTCCCACTACAATAATTTGTTTTGGACTTATCGTCTTCCTCAATCCTTTATCTATAACTTTTAACGCTTCATCCATTTCAGTGTTATACATTATATCTTTCTGCACAATTCCACCCCTTACTTCATCAAATAGACGTTAGTGGTTTAGTGCATTTTATTCATAGATCCCCATAAACATAACACTATTGCAATTTGAATATTCACTAAAAGTACATAAGAGACAGATTTCATATTTCTTTATGCCTCGTATAATATAACAACCGCAACGAAGGAGTGACTAAAAAATGAAACATACTTATGATTACCACGCTACAAAAAAGCATTTAGAATTAAAGAAACAAAACTTATGTAAAAAACTTAGCAATATGACACTATCTGAAAAAGAACGTGAACAGCTAAAATGTGAAATTGACAACTATGAATATATTTTAAATCTGGTCGAAATGAATCATTATGAACGCGGATTTTCTCGTTAAAAACGGAAATAGAATTATCCGCTTTTCATTTTGAGCATTTCACTACGCATTTTTCATAAGTAAATATATAATAGGATGTACATTAAGATTGAGAGGTATATTCTATGATCAAGTTAAGTGTATTAGACCAATCACCTATTTCAGATGGTAGCACAGCAGCCCAAGCTTTTTCACATACAGTTACGCTTGCACAAGAAGTTGAAAAACTCGGATTCACACGTTTTTGGGTATCCGAACATCATAATTCCGTAAGCTTAGCTGGTTCAAGTCCAGAAATACTTATTTCTCATATTGCCGCGAAAACGGACCGTATTAGAGTCGGTTCAGGTGGTGTTATGTTACCGCATTATAGCCCATATAAAGTCGCTGAGAATTTCCGCGTTTTAGAAGCACTGTATCCAAATCGAATCGATCTCGGTGTTGGTAGAGCTCCTGGTGGTATGCCAATAGCAACTCGCGCACTTCAAGAAGGGAAAATGGTCTCACTTGATCAATATCCAGAACAAATTGCAGACGTTGCAATGTACATACATGATCAAGTACCAGAAAACCATCACTATGCAAACTTAAAAGCCACTCCAGTTATCCCAACATCTCCTGAAATGTGGATGCTCGGTTCTAGCGGAGAGAGCGCTAAAATTGCTGCAAACAACGGAGCTTCTTTCGCATTTGCACAATTTATTAATGGCTTCGGAGGCCCTGAAGTTATGAGGGCTTACCAAGAACAATATCAGCCTTCATTTTTAGGAGATAAACCAAAGTCAATCGTTTCTATTTTTGTTATATGCGGAGAAACAAATGAAGAAGCGGAAAAAATTGCTTCTAGTTTGGATTTATCAATCTTATTATTAGAGCAAGGAAAACGAACTACTGGTACACCTTCTATCGAAACTGCTCAAAATTATTCATACAGTGCTTATGATTTATTCCGTATAAAAGAAAATCGTCAACGTATGATTGTTGGTGATCCGTCTTCTGTAAAAGAAAAAATAATAAATTTAAGCAAAGCATACAATACTGACGAATTTATGATTGTCACGATTACCCATCAATTTGAACATAAATTAAAGTCTTATCGCCTACTAGCAAATGCTTTTAATTTATAACTCTAAAAAGAGATGCATCACATACGATGCATCTCTTTTTCTTACTACTTATTGTTTTTATTTCCTATATATTCAATAGCTTCTTTTAATAGTTCATCAAAGTTAATAGGATAATCATGATCTAAGTTAGGCACAACTTTATACTTATGTTTTATATTCTTATCTCTTAATAATCGTACAAATTGCTGCGTGGACTCGAAACAATCTTCATCTTGATCCCCGCATACTATATATCCTTTTATATGTTTATCCTGCAGCACTCTTAGCAACTCATCCCATTCTTCAATCTCAGGAAGCCATGGTGCCATAAAAATAAAACCATCCACATCTATATCTTTTTGTAAAATCGTATATAAAGCTACTCTTGTCCCTGCAGAAAAACCACCAATGATTACATTTTCTACTGTATGATTTTCTATAAACTTATTGTAATGCTCTTTTAATTCCCCTTTCCCTCTCTCAAGATTATCCCAAACAAATCCATCTGAAAACTGAATTTGTGAAGACTGTGGTAAAGCTAACGTGTAATCTTGTGTCAAAACTGATTTCCAATATGGCTCTACTATTTGAATATTTTCTTGGTCACCGTGTAATGTAAGTAGTAGATTTCCCTCTTTCTTGCTGTATATATATTTCACGTCTGGTCTTTCCGATTTATGTGCTAATTCTTCTCTTTCTTTACATAATTGAACCATTGTATGAAATTCTTCAAATTTATGTAGTGATTTTAAATCATCGTCCGAAATTAAATACTCATTTCCATACCAGAACCCCTTTTCTATAATGGCCTCTCTCATTAAATGTAATGCTTCTTTTTCAAGTCCCGATGCACTTGCGAGCGCATACTTAAAATTATATATTTGCGCCTCATTCCCTATTACACCTGTAGCATTTTCCATTATATAATTGTACGCTTCAAAACTTCCTTTATTTGCATAACAGCGTAACGTTTCATTTAATAATTGAATGTAAGTCATACTATTTTTCATATACCAATTCCCCCGAAACCTATTATAATATTTATTTTTCAAATCTTTATATCATTTTGTATAGCCCACGCTAACAATACCTTATTCTCAGAATGTTGCTTAATAGTTACTCTTCCCTTTCCAATATATTTAGTATAAATAAGAATAAACTGAAAAATCGATATTTTAACAAACAAAAAAAGACAACAATATATGTATTGTTGTTTTCATTACGTCTACCCGCTCTTTTGTTTTTTTCTATCTGGTTTACTTGAAACTAAATAATGTTTTTCTGAAATATATAAGTCTCTTTTTAAGCTACGATTTAAGTAAGGTCCTAGTTTCATTCCGCATATGAGGCGATCTTCGCTACCTTCAACAATTGGGAACATTTCTTTTTCTGTTACGTATTGATCTACTGCCTTTTGTACGACATCAATTTCTTTCACTAGGTTTAAATTTTCTGCTGTATGTTCAAATACCTCAAGCGTTTCCTTCGTTATGAGAAAATCATTTGTTGGAAATGCAGGTAAATATGGTTTTAACAAATCATAATTTACTGTATAATCTTCATTTACTAATACTGTATAAACGATATTAGCATTCGTTTCTAAAAACTGAGCCATCGCTTGTTCTAATTCATCTTTCGTAATTTCCCGCTCTTCTTTTCCAGTTCTGAAAAAGCGAAACATCGCATCGCCTCCTTTTTACTATATTATAGCATAAAAGAAAACTGAAAAATCATAAAAAACCCATTGAAATAATTTTTCAATAGGTTTTATATTTTTTATCGTTATTTTAAGAATGCACTTAGCATCCATACATGTTGTTCTAATGTTGTATGAATTGCTAACAGCATGTCAGCTGATGTTTCATCGCCAGCTTCACCCGCAACTTCCATACCTTCTTTTAATTCTTGAATAAGTGCAGAATAATCATTCACTAATGTTTGCACCATTTCTTCTGCAGATTCTTTGCTTGTCCCTTCGCTGACACTAGATGTTGCAAGATATTCTTTCATTGTCGCTAACGGTTTACCTTCTAAAGCTAAAATACGTTCTGCTAACTCATCAATATACGTTCCAGCTTCATTATAAAACTCTTCAAATTTCTCATGTAATGTAAAGAAGTGTGGCCCTGTCACATACCAGTGATAATTATGTAGTTTCACATATAACACATTCCAGTTTGCTACCTGCTTGTTTAATACTTCAACAACATTTGTTTTCGTACTCATACAATCCACTCCTCTTATCATTTTGTAATGTTTATCTTTTAATAACCTAATTACATTTTACCATACATTCCCTTTCCTTTCGAACAATCAGCTTATATGTAACAAAGTTTTAACACCTTTAATACTTCCCTAATATCATTTAATTCATGTATTTTTTCAAACACTTCATACGTCTAATTGTCCAAGCTCATACATATGCATAATAGTACATCAAGCTCATCATAGTAGAAAGAGGGATAACATGGACAATCAACAATGGCAAGTAGCAAAGAAAGTAGCTGCTACTTATATCGGAACTGTCGTTGGAGCTGGATTTGCTACTGGACGAGAAATTGTTGAATTTTTCACAGTGAATGGATTATACGGGACAATTGGCATATGTGTAAGTGGATTTTTTTTTATTTGGCTCGGCACAAAGATGATGTTACTTTCAACACAAATCGGGGCATTTTCAGCGCAAGAATTTAACAAATATTTATTTGGGGATGTATTTGGGAATGTTGTAAACACATTATTATTACTCGTTTTATTCGGCGTAACGAGCGTTATGTTATCAGGGGCTGGTGCAGTATTTGAAGAGCAACTTCGCTTACCAAGACAACTCGGTATTCTCATTACAGTTATCGCTTGTCTCATTATAAGTAGCCGCGGATTACAAGGTGTTTTTGAAGTAAATACACTTGTCGTACCTATTATGATGATTTTTATTATCGGACTTGCTATTACAACCTTTTTTCACGGTACACCTTCCATTAATAACACTATTCCTGCAGAGAGTTGGAATATGAAATGGATTACTAGCCCTATTACATATGTCGCCTTAAATCTTTCTCTCGCCCAAAGTGTTCTCGTCCCATTAGCCAGTGAAGTAAAGGATCGAAAAGCCATTTTTTGGGGTGGGATTTTAGGTGGTGCTGGACTTTCTTTAATTTTATTATGCAGCCATTTAGCAATCTTATCAGTCGATCAATTTTATCAATATAACATCCCAATGGCTGAAGTCATAAGAAGATTTAATGCAACTTTTCACTTCTTCTTCGTTCTCATTATTTTCGGTGAAGTTTTCACAACTTTAGTTGGTAATGTGTTCGGAATGACAAAACAGATGCAATCTATTACCGGGTGGAAAAATAACAATATTATTTTCTTCATTTTACTAATTAGTTATTGCTTTAGTTACATCGGTTACAGTGACTTACTTCACATTCTATATCCTATCATCGGATGGGTAAGTATTGTTATACTTCCAATCATTGCGTTTAAACAACTTCAAAAAACATAAAAAAGCATCCATGTTATTGGATGCTTTTTTATGTTCATTCACAATCATCACATACTTCCCAGTACGGCCCCATTTCTAATGCTAAATATGGCTTTAATTGCAACCGAATCATTCGACTAGGCATGCGCTCTAAAACAAATTGAATACCTTCTTCATCTTCGTCTAATTCAACTTTTGAAATCACAATTCTTTGTATAGTCGTAATGGGAATTCCATCTTTATATAAAGTGATTTTCACCTCATCGTATTCATTAAAATACAATTCGACACTCATTTGATTTTTCAGTATTTCATCAACAATTTTATATGTATCATTTTGTTCTTGGATTATATATTTCCATCCGCCTCTATCTTCTTTCGGAGCTGTTTGAAATAATGTCTCCAAATCCTCGTATAGCATAAGATAACCCCTCTCTTACTAAAAAACGATGAGTATTTTATATACCCTTTATCTCTATCACTATCCATAGCTATTGTACCATATATCACCGTTCTTACCGTATTCATTTGCTTTATAAATACTTATAAAATAACTAACTCTATCTCCATTATTATGTATATTACCTCATTACTCCATACACTCTTACAAGTTCAAATAACATCAGACTTTAATCCATACAAATATTGTCTACTCTCTTCTTTTATTAGCTCACAGCATTCACACTTATATATAAATAAAAAAGGAGCGTGACTTATACCACTCCCCTTAAAAGAACTTCCCTATAGCTGCTAAAACTAATACGATTATTAAAATTGCAAATAATAATGAGACAATGAAACTAAAAATAGGTAACGCTTTCTTTTCATTCTTCTTAAATAGTAACTTTAAACTAAGAAAAATATTTACTGGTACAAGTATAAAATAAAAATATTTAACAATTTGTACCGAGCTATTCGAAAGTGTTTTTAATATAAACACTTCAATTAGAAAAACAATAAAAAATGAAATACTTAGCCAAAATGAGACGTAACTAAGCCAAGAATGTCTTTTTGTCCCCCAATACACTCCCATAATACTCTCCTTTTATTTGTATTCTATACGTTAATAATTATACACAAAGCTAACAAATACCTCTATTTTTCGACAAACATTATGCAAAATGCCATTTTAAACGTCATAAAGGAAGTCTACATCCCTATTTGATTTTACACAATAAAACAGACTACCCTCTAGTGGCATAATGCTACTAGGGGATAGTCTGTTCTCTATTAAACTTTAAATCTGTCAATTAGTCCTTGTAACTCTTCAGCCATTTGAGATAACGTGCCCGCTGCGGATCCAATTTCCTCCATCGAAGCTAGCTGTTCTTCAGCTGAAGCCGCAACATTTTGTGTGCTTGTCGCATTATTTTGCGCTGTCATTGCAATTTGTCCTACCGAGATAGATACTTCATTTGCCCCTTTTGACATTCCATTAGCCGTTTCAACCATCGTCTTAATTTGATTAGCTATTTCATTTGTAGATTGTAAAATTTCAGCAAAGTTTTGCTTCGTTTCATTTGCGATAACAAGTCCAGATTGAACTTCCTCATTTACATGATTCATAGATTTGACTGTCTTACCCATATCATCTTGTATTTCACATATTAATTTACTAATTTCACTAGAAGATACGCTAGACTGCTCTGCCAATTTACGCACTTCATCTGCAACAATTGCGAAACCTCTTCCATGCTCACCGGCTCTTGCGGCTTCAATCGCCGCATTTAGAGCTAGAAGGTTTGTTTGATCTGCAATATTTTGAATTACTTCTAAAATATCACCAATTTGTTTTGATTTATTATTTAGTAATTGTATAACTGCATCTGATTGTGACACAGATTCTGCAATAGACTGCATCTGGTTTACTGTTCTTCCTACTAGTTTCCCACCATCTTCTGCTTTTTCACGAGTATGTGCAGAAGCCGTATTAATAGATGATGAACTATTTGCTACATGTTGAATTCCTTCCGTTACATCAAACAGTAACATAGCGCCATTTTCTACGCTTGTTGTTTGCGTCGTTGCCCCACTTGATATTTCATCCATTGCGATTGTGATTTGCTCAGTCGCTTCACTTGCTTGCCTTACACTTGCAGTTAGCTCTTCTGATGCCGCTGCAACATGCCCAGCTGAATCGTTAATTCTTCCGATTAACGTCCGTAACGAATTCGTCATCTCATTAAAGCCTTTAGCAAGTTGGCCGATTTCATCATTAGAATGAATTTCAATTGTTTGCGTTAAATCCCCCTCACTTATTTCTTTAGAGGTAACAACTAATCTCTTTAAAGGCTTCGTAATTGAAAGTGTTACAAAATAAATAAGTGCTCCACCTATTACTAATGAGATAAGCATAACAATTAACATATTATAAAATACAGGTTGAGCAGCTTCAATTACTTCACTTGAGTACATAGTCCCACCAATTTTCCAACCTGTTTTTACATTTGTAGCAAATACCATATTCTTTTCACTACCGCCATAAGAATATGAAAAAGCACCGTGATTATCTTCATAAATTTTCTTTGCCCAAGAATCAGCCGCTTTTTCCCCTGATTTTTCTTGTGGATGAGCAATTATTTTTTGCTTTCCATCTAAAATGAAGGCATATCCTTTTTTACCAATATTAATTAACTTTGATGTTTTTAATAAATTATCTAAACTTAAATCTAGCGCAACAACCCCATTTTTATCTTCTGTTTGTTTTGCGATTGTTACGACAATATGTCCATTTCCTTTTGCCTTATATGGCTCAGTAACAACAATACCACCTTGTTTTGCAACCGCATCTTTATACCAAGAACGCTCTGTTGGATCATAGTCTGCTGCCATTTGTATATTTGGTTCTTGTACAAATTTTTTATCATTTCCGGCAACATATACTTGTTCAATATCTTTATTTAAATTTATATATTGAGATAACATTTTTTTTAATTCATCCTGATTATCTCCTTGATACATATTCCCCTGAATCACCCGTGCAAAATTATTCACATCATTAAATTTTGCATCAATCATTTGATTGATTAAATTATCCAGTATTTTTATATTGTCGTTGGCACTACTCTTAATTTGCGATTCAAAATTCTTTTTGGCTGTTTGATAAGACATGCCTCCGATAATAGATACAGCCGCAATTAAAATTACAAAGAATGAAATTAATAGCTTTTTTGCTACTTTCATATCACGAAACAAATTTAATAGTTTACCCATTATGAACCTCCTAATTTTCAAATTTAAAAGTTAAATTGAGTTAATTATGAATATTTCCCAATCCCTAATTATTATTTTCATAACCTATTATGATGAATACTTTGTAAAGTTTAAACAATTAATTTCCCTTTGTCTATATATATAAATAATATTATTATAAAATTTACAAATAGAAAAAACCAAAGGGGCACCCTTTGGTTTTTACATTTTTTTATGTTGTTTAGAAAGCTTTTTCCACTTATCACGCTCTGCTCTGGCAAGGATTGCATCTTGTTTTCTCATAAAATACGCCAGTTCTCTTTGTAATTTTTTATAGCTTTTCAAACGATCTATCGTAATAAGTCCGTTATCAATTGCACTATGCACCGCGCATCCTGGTTCATTCTCATGCTTACAATCACGGAAACGGCATGTTGTCGCAAGTTTTTCAATATCAGAGAATGTTGTTTGAATCGCTTCGCTTCCTTCCCAAAGTTGCAATTCTCTCATGCCGGGAGTATCAATTACGAGAGCGCCACTTGGCAATTGAAATAACTCTCGATGCGTTGTAGTATGCCTCCCCCTACTATCCTCTTCACGTATATCTCCCGTTTTTGCTACCTCAATTCCTATTAGCGCATTTAACAAAGTTGACTTTCCTACCCCTGATGACCCAACTAAAGCAATTGTTTTCCCTGAAGAAACGAATTGTTTCAACGAATCAATACCTGTATGCTCTAAACTATCAACAACGAAAATAGGAACACCAATTGCTATAGCTTCCGTTTCTACAATTTTCTGTTCTACATCATTACATATACTACTCTTTGTTAAAACAATAACTGGCATAGCGCCACTTTCATACGCTAATAATAAATAACGTTCCATCCTTCTAACATTAAAATCATGATTAAGTGCATTTACTAAAAATAAATAATCTACATTTGCTGCTATTACTTGTTCTTCTGTTCGAGTACCAGCCTCTTGTCTAGAAAAAGAGCTTCTTCTCGGAAAAATACGATGAATGATAGCTTTCTTTTCATTCTCTATTTTCTTTATATACACCCAATCACCAACAGCTGGATAATCTCCCTTCGTTACTGCTTCATGCCGAAACTTTCCAGACAGTTCTGCCATATATTCACCGTCATTACAAATAATTCGATATATATGCTTATGCTCAAGTAAAATACGCCCTACTTCAAAGTTCTCTACAGCTTGTTCCTCAAAAAAAGAATCCCAGCCATACGATTCTAAAATATTTTGATTCAAATTGATATCCTCCCTAGTTTAAGCTAAGTGGAAGGATAGTGCGCTCACTTATATCGTTTCGCCCTTTCCATCCACCTTTGTATTTGGTTTATTATTCATATAAGTTATTTTCGCCATAATACATCACCCCGTTCTTATTTTAATTACTCTCATTATATGGAATTCTCCTATAAAAAGCTACATCATTTAACGCAATTTTCAAATAACTTGTTTTTGAGCATTCTAATTTGTCCTCGGTGACTAATTTCATCTTCTAGCACATGAAACCAAAGATAGTGCTGGTTATATACTACACCGTTAGGCCACTTTCTTTCTGACATGAGCCACTCATTACCTTGTTCACTTAAATACTTCAGAGATTCTTCTCGAACACTTTGTAGAAGTTGTACATAATACTGTATTTCATGACCACAGATCGCTCTACCTGCTTCCCCTAAATACAATGCATCTTCCCATATTTCTAATTCTTCTTTTGTAAAGTCACGATCTTGAAATGAAATAAGCTGATGAACTTTTTCAATAGCTGCTATATGCTTTAATAAGGCGCCAATTGAATTTCCGCTGCTCTGCATAATTAAATCTAATTGCTCAACTGATAAATTTTTTACTTCGCCTAATGTTACAGCTCTCGTATGCTCAAGCATGCTTACTAATTCCCCTATTTTTTTTGTATAACCATCTACACTTCTTATTCGATAATCTATATTCATATGACGCACCCCTTTCTGCATTCATATTATTGTAAAAATGATTCATATAATAGACTGAAATCTATCGGAATTTTCTGTTATAATTAAATTGAATACAAAATATACCCAAACAAACTTTCTCAATATGCTTATATGAAATATTAAAAGGAATCAATATAAAATAATCGAATCTTATTCACTAAAAGGAGTGGATTCGATGGAAATGTATCAATGGCTAACCGCTGTTCTCGTTGGTGGCATTACTGGCTTCGTTTCCCATCTAATCAATAACCAAGGTAAGTTATTGCTTCCACGCCGTTTGAAAACTTTTTTTCACTTTGGATTTTTAACTGATGTTTTTACCGGTAGCCTAGCTGCACTTCTTGGACTCGTTTTATTCGATGTCACCGCAATAAAAGAAATTATAAAAGTATCCATTGTAACTGCTATTTCCGGTCAAACTTTCTTACTACATCAAGCTCTTGGTGGCGAACAGGCTAAAAATACACAAATTGGGAAAGCTGATGAGAAGATTCAAGAAATTGACAAATTATTGCGACGTTAATGTATACTTTCTTTTAAAATTATTGTTATAATGAGAAATAAATATTTTCTATTGCGTCGTTTGTCAGGAGAAAGGGTGTTTCGTATGACAAAAAAGAAAATAGAAGATTTCTTAACAAACTCCGAAAAAGAGGAACTGCTAGAAAACTATAAATGTTTACGAGAAGCCCGCACAAAAAGCGAAGCTAACTATTTTGGTGAAGCAGTAAACCATCTATTAAATAAAGCAAAACAACGAATTATTAAAGATGCAGGTATACATGATGAAAATGCTGCAACTGTTCAATCAAAGAGAAAAGCACTGTTTTAGCTACATTAGCTAAAACAGTGCTTTTTATTACAACATTTTTCACATTACTTTCACATCTATTTCACAATAATAAGTACTCCTATATGTTAAACTAGGTATATCCTTTTCCGAGGAGCTATATGCCGATATATAAACCCCTATCTATTTAGGGGTTTTTTATTTTCCCATAATTTTATTACAAATCCTTTTCAATCATACAGCTCAACGACGAATTATTAAAAATACAGCAACTAAGCAATCAAAAAGCAACTTTTAGACTTATCCTAAAAAATTGTTTTTTGATTTGCTAAAACTTTATGATGCAATTCCTTTTTCATTATCTTTACTAATGTTTTCACTTTTTCTAAACAGAAATAAAGCTACAACATATAATAACGCAGTAAAGCTACCTACTAGTATAAAATTGTGAGATGTTGCAAATAACATTCCTGCTATTACCGCACCAATCATTTGACCAATGTACATCGAGGCGTTAGCAAGGGCAGCACCTGTTCCCCGTGCTATAGTAGACATGTTTTGTAAATGTCCCATCATTAATACAAACAAAATTCCTGTCACAAAAAATAAAACAAAGAAAAAGAATTCAACAAAAATAAGATTCTTTAAATAGGGAAGTATTACATATAACACTGCCGTAAATACAATTCCAACATAGAAAGAAAGATTGTATCCAATTTTATTTACAAGTCTAGGGCCAAAAATATTACCAGCTAAATTTCCTAATCCTAGTACAAGCATAGCCGTACCTACTTCATGAACCTGTAAGCCAAATTGCATGGAAAGCCATACACCAAAGAATGAAAATGCAGCAAAATTTCCGGTTTGAAAAACAAAGTATGCAAAATAAGAAAGTGAAACCTTTGAATCTGTAAGTAATTGTTTATAACGCTGTAAAATAACTTTTTTATTTCCACCTATATGAACCGACTGTATTTCTGGTAATACAACATAAATAAGAATGACAAGTAGTGCTGATAATATACCAATGAAATAGAATGGGATTGTATAATGTATCGTTGCTAAATAAGCTCCTAGTGGCAGCCCTAAAATTTGAGAGATTGATAACCCTGCTGTTGCAACCCCAATTGCTTTCACAATTTGCTTTTTCTCTATAAGGAGCGGAATGGATGCCCACACTTGTGGAGATACAAAAGCTGCACTTACACCTGCTAAAAATCTAAATGTTAGCATCCATAAAAAACTCGGTGCAATTCCACACAAAAACGTACTTATTGCAAAAAAACTCATACCTAGTACCATCACTTTTTTTCTGTTTAATCCATCTGATATAGGACCAGCGATAAGCGCAAATCCAGCATACCCTAGAGCATACGAACTCACCATCCATCCTGACAGCTCAGTTGAAACATGATACACCTGTTGTAATGTCGGCAGCAGTGGTGAAATTAAGAAAGTATCTGTACCGATCATAAACATTATCGTGAAAAATACAGCTAGTACTCTGTTCATTTAGACCTTCTCCTTATATAAACAGAGGGTACTATCCCTCTGTTTCACTAATCTTCTAAAATAGATTGGATTTCTTTCATGACTCTTTCATTCAATGAAACGTGTACCGCTTTCACACTTTCTCTTATTTGCTCTGCCCGCTTTCCACCAGGTATAACAGTATCAATTCCTTCTTTATTTAATAACCATGCTAACGCTAAATGAGACACTTCAATATCATTTTCTTTAGCTAGCCCTTTTAACTTTTCCACTTTCTTAAAGTTACTCTTATATGTATTTTCTTCAAATAGATTTACATTTTGGCGCCAATCGACTTTGTTTAATTTAAAACCTTCTGTATATTTCCCGCCTAATATTCCAAAAGCAAGAGGCCCATATGGAATAAATGAGATACCCGCTTCTATACAATACGGCAACAGTTCTTCCTCAGCCGTACGTTCTAACATATTGTACGGAGATTGTACAACATCTATATGACCATGTTGGTTCGCTTCTTTTAATTGTTCTATATTTACGTTCGATATTCCAATTGAACGAATTTTCCCTTCTTCTTTTAAACGAGTAAGCTCTCCGATTGAATCTATGTAACTTGTTTCAGGATTTGTAAAATGTAAATAATATAAATCAATATAATCAGTCTGTAATCTTCTTAAGCTATTCTCCACAGCATTTCTTAAATAACTTGGTTCATTGTTAATATACGTTTCTCCATTTAATAACGGTTGAATTCCACCTTTTGTAGCAAGTATAAACTTATGGCGTTTTCCCTTTAATACTTCTCCTACCAATTCCTCAGATCTACCGACACCATATGAATCTGCTGTATCAAAAAATGTAATCCCTTGCTGAATAGCTTCTTCTACTAATTGCTTTCCTTCTTCTTCATTCACATTAGCATATAAATTATGTCCCCCTACTGCATTTGTACCTAAACCCAACTTTGAAATATTTAATCCTGCCTTTTGCAATTTTGTATACTTCATTTTTTCTCCCCCTATATTTCTATTGTTCGAATATATTCGAACAATAGAAATATATCACTTTATATGTTATAGTGCAAATATCTTAACTTATACAAGTAGGTGAAATATGCGTACACTCTATCATCCAAATCGAGAAGAAATTCAATTTTCTTCTGTCTTATATGCACTTAGCGATCAAATTCGTTTACAAATTGTAAATATGTTACTAGAGCAAAATGAACAATCTTGTGGTGCTTTAAACATTCCTATTGCGAAATCAACTTTATCTCACCATTTCAAAGTTTTACGTGAGTCAGGTGTTATGTACACACGCCTTGAAGGAACACAACGTTTCATTTCAATTCGTGAAGAAGATTTAAATGCTAGATTCCCAGGTTTGTTACAAGTTGTATTACATGCGACAGAGCCATATTAAAAAACATCTCATATGAATATGAGATGTTTTTTAATATGGCTATTCTTTTAATAAATCTATTAATCCATTCCCTTCAGATGTACGTTCGTACCCTAAAGGTACAGTTCTTTTAATGAGTTGTGCATATATTTCCGGCTCTGATAACTTTCGACCGTATTCTTTCTCACACTGTTTAATGAGCAAGGCGAGCGCCCCAGCAACATGCGGCGTCGCCATGGAAGTTCCACTTAACACAGCATATTTCCCATCTGGATACGTAGATAATATTTCATCACCTGGCGCTACTAGATCAATTTCTTGATTTGAATTACTAAAACATGCAATCTTCCGCTCTAAATTAACAGCACCAACTTCAATTACCTCAGAGTAAGCACCTGGGAAATCTAGTTCCTCTGTTTCATCATCGCAATCTCCATTATTTCCAGCAGCACATACAACGAGAACATCCTGCTTTACCGCATTTTGAATTGCTTCATGTAATTCTGGAACATCTTGCGGACCACCAAGTGACATTGAAATAATGCTCACTTTCTCTTGATTCGGCCCTCTCCAATTTACAGCATAATGAATTGCCTCAATAATTTGCTCATAACTTCCAGAACCATCTCCCGCTAAAACTTTTAATACTAACATTTTAGCAAGTGGTGCAACTCCTAATACACCGACACCATTTTCAGTTGCGGCAATCGTCCCCGCTACATGAGTACCATGTCCGTTATTATCAAGATACACATTTGGATCAGCTTCATAATCTTTTGTGAAATTTCTTCCGCCGATAATACGATCCTTTAAATCTATATGATTAGTATCACACCCTGTATCTAATACGGCAACGACTACATCTTGCCCCTTCACACTTTTTTCCCATACTTGCGGAGCGTGAATCATTTGTACACCTGGTGGAATTTCATTTACTTGTTCTACCACCTTATTTACGGTAAACGGAATCAATTGTATACCTTTTTGTTTATTCACTGTACTACTCATCGTAATCCCTCCTGAAAATGTATTATTTTCATTTCAGACCACTTTTGAATACGTGTAAATGTAACATTCGTTTTATTCTTTTTGTTTTCCTTCTTTTCAAATATTTCTCAACATCATTTACTAACTCTATACTACTTTTTTATTTTCCCTATGATTTGTAGGAAGTAACACCCCATGTCGTTCAACTAATAACCAAAATAAGAGGACCAATTAATGGTCCTCTTACATTCTTTTAAAAGAATGATATGTAATTTGAAAAATAATATAAATTAAGACTAAACCTCACTCTTGTTTAAAAACTTTTCTATTTCTTTTACTAAATATTCCGCTCCCTCTATCCCAACAGTAATATTTCCATTAGCTAATGATATGTTCTGTTCTGAAACATCACCTGTGATTTGGCAAGCATTGTAAGGTTGATATTTTTGTAAAATGATTTTATCTGCTTCTACAAAAATTTCAAGCGGTGATTTGATTTGTATTCCCAATACATCGCGTAATTCTTTAGGGATAACAATTCGTCCTAATTCGTCTACTTTTCGAATAACTCCTGTTGCTTTCATATTTCTCCCCCCTTACTCTATATTAATTTTTTTCACCTCGCTTTTTCCATTTTATCACTTTTTGGCAATACTTGCCTCTTTTTAGAAAATTTTGTACTCGAGTTAAAAAAACACATTTAATGCATACGTAATCTCTCTTTCAATTGTTTTACATAACGGGATCTTATAAGTAAGAAGTATACAACTTGAATACCTATGAAAATACTTAATACAACTGTATTTTCTTTAAACAATGAGTACTCAAACATTTGCCCTAACGCAGTTAAGGCTACTGCCCCATGTAATGTTGCAACACCAATTGGAACGAAGAATAAAAGCGCCAATCGAATTGTAACTACCTTCGATAATTCCCCACTCGTCAATCCAACTTTTCGAATCATTTCGAACAAGCGAACATCATCCTCCAAATCGGCGAATAAACGGAAGTAAAGGAAACTTCCTGCACAAACGAAAAATACTATACCAATAAAGAAACCTACAAATAAAATCGGTCCTGCAATTTGTAAACTTTGGTTTTGTTCGTACTCTTCCGCACTAAACGTTGACTGTTCTTGATACGGTTTAATTTGATGAGTAAGCTCTTTACCAATTTCAATCTCATCTTTCGTTCTTTCAGTTTTATACATATAATCTTTTGTCTCTATAAATCCATCTTGTAATGAATCATATTGATTATTAGAGATTACATAAACATTTCCTCTTAATATTTTCCCCAATGAAGATGAAGTAACTTTTTTCACCTTTAAACTTTCATTCATATTGGGTAAAGTAATTTCTTTTCTTTCTTTCATCGCTGGCCCTGGTATATCAGCTGACAAAAATACAACCTCTTTATTTGCTACAGTATTAAATGGTTCTCCTGTTAACTTTGCATATTCCTTATAGTCTGATTCTTTTATAAAAGTGGCGCTTCTTAACGACTGTTCCTCCGTTTTCTTTGTCGAAATATTAGTTTTTGAAGCTGCTATATTATGTTTCTTTAATCCTTTGTCAATCATTTGTATATGTTGTGATTCGTTACTATTCCCTTGCTTAGAATGGTAATGAAACGCAATTGGTCTCTCCATTATCCCTTTCGTCATGGATGCGAAGCCAACTAATGTCCCTATTGCTGAAAATGCTACAGTAGAAATAATGGTTACAATAAAGAACATTCTTGCGTTATCTCTCATGCGATACGCTAAATCTGATAACGTAATAATATTAGTCTGTGTCCAATAGAAACGTTTACTTTTTTTACATAATCGAATAATAAAGACACTCAGCTGCTTATACAACAAATACGTCCCAATAATAACTACCGTTGTAACAGGAATCATCATAATAAATACCATTGCGCCATGCGATAGAAGAGCTCCTACATAGCCAGCACTAAGCAATACTACTGCTAATATTGAAGAAATGATTGATGCTTTCGGTTCCGGTTTTGCCTCTGCTGAACCTCTAAACAACTTCATAATTTTATTTTTACGAATCATTCCTGCACTAAACAATGATATGATCATAAATAATATGAAAAACATAATACTCGTTACAACAATTGCTTTCATCGGTATGTAATAGGATAAGGAGATATCTAGTTTTAATATCATCGGGGCGACAAATATTAATACCCCTGAAAATAACATACCTGAAAGAATACCAAAAATAATTGCCCCTATTCCAATCATAATATTTTCAAAAAAGATAAGACGCTTTAATTGATATTTCGTCATACCTAGCATCATTAAAATTCCTAGCTCACGCTTTCTCGTTTTTAAAAACATTCCCATCGAATATAAAATAAAGAAGAATGTAAATAAGTAAATAATAGACTGTGCAAAAGACATACTTACGAATACGTACTGACCCAATTCTCCTGCACTTAATGCCGGATGAAACGCAAAAAATGAATACACAAAAAAGGCCATAATAGCAAATGCACTACTCAAAAAATAGGCTGAGTATGTCCGTCTATTTCGCGTTACATTCCGATATGCGAGTTCTCTAATGTTCATATTACTTCTCCGCCCTTCTTTCTACTAACTATGTTTTTATATTAGTAAAGTACGGAAATACCTTCCATCGATTCAAATGACAAAAACCTTACAGTTTTGAAAGGTTTAAAAAAATTGCTTATACGTAGTACTTTATTTATAATGACTACATTCATATTCATACACACATCCTATTGTATATTCGTTAGTTTTGCGAAATAATAAAGGATAGAAGTATGTACCATTATACATATAAACTTATTTACCGCTTTAATATGAATAGGAGGAAAACATAATGACATTACAAGAACAGATTATGAAAGCATTACATGTTCAGCCTGTAATTGATCCAAAAGTTGAAATTCGTAAACGAGTTGATTTCTTAAAAGATTATGTAAAAAAAACAGGCGCAAAAGGATTTGTACTTGGTATTAGCGGCGGCCAAGACTCTACATTAGCAGGACGCTTAGCACAACTTGCAGTTGAAGAAATTCGTAACGAAGGTGGTAATGTAACGTTTATCGCCGTACGTCTTCCTTATAAAGTACAAAAAGATGAAGATGATGCACAATTAGCATTACAATTCATCCAAGCAGATCAATCTGTTGCATTTGATATTGCTTCAACTGTTGATGCTTTTTCAAATCAATATGAAAACTTATTGGGTGAATCATTAACAGATTTCAATAAAGGTAACGTGAAAGCACGTATCCGTATGGTTACTCAATATGCAATTGGTGGACAAAAAGGGCTACTTGTTATCGGAACAGATCACGCTGCAGAAGCTGTAACAGGGTTCTTTACAAAATTCGGAGATGGTGGTGCAGATTTATTACCATTAACGGGATTAACGAAGCGCCAAGGACGTGCATTATTACAAGAGTTAGGTGCAGACGAGCGACTTTACTTAAAAATGCCAACAGCTGATTTATTAGATGAAAAACCAGGTCAAGCTGACGAAACAGAGTTAGGTATTACTTATGATCAATTAGATGATTATTTAGAAGGTAAAGCAGTTCCAGCTGACGTTGCAGAGAAAATTGAAAAACGTTACACAGTGAGTGAGCATAAAAGACAAGTACCAGCGTCAATGTTTGATGATTGGTGGAAATAAATAAAACATAAAAAAGAAGCTAATCTCATTTAGCTTCTTTTTTATATGTTAACGATATACCCCTACTCTTTTCTCCAATAAATCTTGCAGGCAATCTTCATGCTGTTTACAAAATAACGGTGGCATGTCGTCTAACGGGAAAAACTTCAAATCCAACGTTTCATCACCATCTACTTTTTTGTCGCCTCCAACTATTGAGAATGAAAAGAACATCGTAATTGACTGTGCCTTGTCTCCATTTGGATATGATTGAAAATATTTTGTATACACTCCAATAAGCTCATTTATTTCTACATCATACCCTGTTTCTTCTTTTATTTCTCGGATTGCAGTTTCCGCAGCCGATTCTCCTATCTCCATTGCGCCACCTGGAAAGCCCCAAGCGTTAAAGTCTCCTCTTTTTTGCAGTAATACTTCTCCTTCTTTATTAAATACACTACCACCGGCAAAGTTTAAGAAAACATAATCATGCCCTACTTTTTCACGTAATTCTTTTATATAATTGGCCATTCTCTTTCCCCTTTTCATACTTCTTCTATCGCTATTTCTTATCTTTTTCAAGCAATTCAATAATTCGATCTAGCTTCTGGTTCATATTAATCACGTGGTGTTTCTTTGCAGCACTGCTTTGTAATACTCTTCTAATAAACAAAGTAAATGATATGAAAAACAAAACGATAAGTCCGATTACTAAACAAGTATATATCAATGTAAAAATATTACTTTCGAACAAGTTCATTCAGCATTCACATCCTCTCCTTTTTATTTTATCACATAATTCCCAATATTTTAAAGTGATCAACAAATATAAAAAGAGCATCTTTTACAGATGCTCTTTCTCATTTCTTAATACGTAAATGTAATTGTCGCCAATGAATAACCCGCCAGTGCACTATAAGGTGCTACTTGATAAGACACATGCTTTGCACCTTTTGGCCAATTTATTTCATTTAATACTTTCTTTATATCTTGCATCGTTCCATCCATGGATTGCTTATACCGTACTTCTACTTTTTCTGGTTTTGCTGCAAACTTTTGCTGCAACTTTTGCTTAAATTCATTATAATTTTCTGCTCCGTATTCTGCAGATAAGTATTGTAAATTTGTTTCTTTTAACATTTGCTCATATATGATAGTTTTTGAGCTACCAGCTTTTATTTTATTTGTTAATTCACCAAAATAACTTGTAGTAGCCGCTGGATATTTGCTACGATCCCATTCGTGATCTTTACTTAACTGTTCGTCAGACATATTAAAATATGAGTAAGTTATACGCCCTGCTTTATCTGGTACTGGATCATCAAATGTAGTATCTAGGTGATACCATTTGTTTTCGATGTTCACTAAATTCCACGCGTGAGCTTGTCCATTTCCTGTGCCTGTTACAATATGGTTTTGAATACCTGCCTCTTTTAACAACTCATACGTTAATAAAGTATATCCTTGGCAAACGGCAGAACGATTCGCTAACGCTTCATATGCTGTATACGCTTGATAAGACGTATCATAAGACACATGCTTCACAACGTAATCGTGAATAGCTTTTACTTTCTCATGCTCATCCATCCCTGGTTTTACAATTGATCCAACAATTGCTTTCGCCTGCGCTTTTACATATTGAGTTTGTTCTTTTGATTCACGGTATTTTACTTGCAGTGTAAACGTATAGTTCCCTGGCATTCCTTTAATAGAATATCTAGTAGACGCTACATTATATTTTACATACTCATCAGCATCTACAATTTTATTAAACTCACCATACAATTGATCCATAATATTTCTAGCATTTCTATCTTTTGTTTTATATGTGATTGTAATATTTTCTTCTCGATTATCAATCTGTTTTTTTAATTCTTTTCTGAAATCATCTAATAACTTTACATCTGATTGTGCTGTCACTGCAGTCGGATTTGTAGCTGCATAAGATACAGATGACGCTTGTAAGCCTCCCATTACTATAGTTGAACAAAGTGCGGCAGCTGTCACATACTTGCTTGTCTTTCCCATCTTGTCACTCCTTACATTCTATAACTATACGAAAAAGTATCGTATAGTTTCAGAGTATACAATACTTTTTCGTATAGGTCATATGAGATTATGCATATTAACTAATTCACATAAAAAGGTTGTTCTTTTTAAAAGAACAACCTTTTTTCATTAGCAAGTTTGTAATACGCAGCATGTATTTTCAAAACGTTGATTTTTCAAATCTTCATTACTAATACAGAAATATAGCATCCCTAGTTCTCCCCAAACCATATTACAATTTTTATGATCTGAATCAATTTGGAATAAAAGAGTCATTTGCTGCGGGTTTACTCCCATATATTCTCCTGTCTCATATAACACTTCTTCTTGTACAGAGAATGGTTCACCAAACATTTGATGGTTATCGTAGTTATCCGGAATTAGCTCTTCAAGTAATTGTAAGAAACGATCTGAATCAGCCTCATCTTCAATGAAAAGCTCTGGTAATTTGTATGTCAGTTCAAAAGTAATTGCACACTGGTTATATTTCGTTTGTATTTCATTTTCTCTTCGTAGTTGCTCTACAGGAACATCATAATAAAGTACACGCCCAGCTTCTGTTAGATTCACATTTTCTTCAAAATAATTTTCAATGCAAAAGAAATACAGCATCCCCGTCTTAGGAAGATTGTGATCCATACCAACGTTTTGTAAATCACTTAAGTTAAATTGCACGATAAATTGTAGTGGCTTTCCTTTATGCTTTGGATATTCAAACAAAGCTGGTAAATCAGGAACTCCCCCCATTTTCGAACTACCTATCGCAACAGTTTCCTGTTGCTTTGGCACAACTTTTATACAAGGAAATACAGTATTAATAAGTTCCTCTTTCAAGTGTGTTAGTTCATATTTATCAATTAATACTTCAATTTTTTTATTCATAAATTCTCCTTACATTTACATACTTATTTATATCATAGTACAAAGATTATACTTCATTCTTTACAAAATCAACAAGCCTCCAAAAAACGGGCTTATCCTTCGTACGCGAACAAGTTTAAAAAAGCATACTATACATTGTTCCTACAAACACGATAATTCTTTAGTTCTTCCAGTACATTTTCCCCTCGTTCATTTTCATTTTCAATATAAGGAGGAATTCCACATGGGTTACGGATATAGTTGCGGCGGTTACGGTTACGGCGGTAGCTGTGGTGGTTGTGGTTACGGCGGTTTCGCTTTATTAATCGTTTTATTTATCCTTCTAATCATCATCGGAGCTAGCTGTTGGGGCGGCTTTGTAGGCTGCTAGTAAACTTAAAAACTATTTAAAAAAAGCACGTACAATACGTGCTTTTTTGCCATTTCCAAATCTTTCATTCGAAAGGAAGTATGTTTAATGAAGATTGATGGTGTTTTTGAAGGAGGCGGTGTGCGCGGTATTGCGCATGTCGGGGCAATTTGCGCGTTAGCCGAAAAAGGTTATGAATGGGAACGTGTAGCTGGTACATCGGCTGGTTCGATTATTGCAGCGCTCCTAGCGGCAGGATATTCTTGTTCAGAGTTAAAAACGATTATAACTGATATTGATTATAATAAATTTACGAAAAGAACTTTTATTGATAGAATTCCTTTTATCGGTAAGGGACTAAGTGCATGGACTACTCTAGGTATATACTCTAATGTATTTATAGAAGAATGGATTGAAGAATTACTTCGAAAAAAAGGTATTCATTTATTTACTGATTTACCAGATCTAAACAAACTAAAAATCATCGCCTCTGATATTAGTAATGGTAAAATGGTTGTCTTTCCTGACGACTTACCAAACTACGGATTTTTAAATTATCGCTTCTCTATCGCTAAAGCGGTAAGAATGAGTAGTACAATCCCCTTCTTCTTTGAACCCGTAAAATGGAGAACTCCAAAATGGAAGCAGCCTTGTTATATGGTTGATGGAGGAATTCTAAGTAATTATCCAATTTGGATCTTCGATTCACCTACCGCTCCTCGCTGGCCGACTTTCGGATTTCATTTTGTAAAAGATGAGATTCAAGCTGACCCTGCTCACTATAACGAGCCTATTTCTATGTTCAAAGGACTATTTAAAACAATGATGCAAGCTCACGATTTACGTCATTTAGATAAGGAATCAAAAGCAAGAACCATTACAATTCCAACAGGAACGATTACAAGTACTAATTTTGAACTGACAAAGGAAGAAAAAGAATGGCTTTACAATTCTGGTTATAACTCTGCTAATACATTTTTACAAGCTTGGAACTTTAGGCAATATATCGATGAGTATAGAAAAGGAAATCAAGACCGAAAGACAAATCGATTTTTCCGTCAACTTGACTCATAATATTATTACTTTGCATATAAATACGAGAACGTTTAACAACTTAATAGTAAATAAGCCTAGTAATTTCTTATATTACTAGGCTTATTTACTTCTTATATAATCTCGGACATTGTTTAAGGGTACGTTAACCCTTCGGCTTCCTCTGCAGTAACAACTATGTAACGATTTCCCGTTCTTAATCCTAACAGTTCTGCTTTTTCAATCGCCTCTTGCTTCGTCTCCGCATAAGCAGCTAAATATTTTTCTCCATTGATCATTTGGCAAATTACATATTGTTTCATTACTTTCTCCTCTTACTTTTTCATTAGTTGTGCGAGTTTTTTTATACCTATTTCAATTTCTTCTAACGTTGCGTATGAATACGATAGGCGCAAAAATTGATTTGCACTTCTATCATATAAAGTACCTGGGTTTAATAAAACCTTTTCTTGCAGAGCTTTATCAAATAAACTGCGATATGAAATGGGTACTTTTATATGTACCCATATATAAAACCCGCCTGTTGGTTCATGCCAAGTTGCTATTTCATGAAGATATTTATCTAACATTAGTAACATAAAGTCTCTTCGTTTTTTCAATTCACTTCTTACAAATCGCAAATGCTCATCATATAGACCATTTGTAAACCACTCTGCTGCAATTTGCTGGGATATAGTGCTTGAACCATAATCTGTTTGCATTTTTATGTCTGACAATCTTTGAATTACTGGCTCGGGTCCAACAATCCATCCAATTCTTAAACCTGGACTAATTACTTTGGACATGCTTCCAATATGTAGTACAATTCCATTTTTATCATAGGCTTTTAAAGGTTTCGAACTAGGTGCATCAAACCATAAGTCTTGATACACTGCGTCCTCTATAATAGGTAATCCAATTTCATTACATACTTCCATTATTTCTTTTCGCTTCTTAGTATTCATACTAAAATTCGTCGGATTATGAAAAGACGGGATTGTATATAAAATAGAGGCATTGAATTGCTTCTTATATTTCTTAATATATGATGTATGTAACCCGCTCTCATCCATTGGGATTCCAATTAAACGTACCCCTGCTGATTGAAAAACATTAAGCGAATACAAATAGGATGGTTTCTCTAATAAGATTGATGCCCCTTTCGAAAGAAGCCCCATAGAAATAAGTTGCAGCGCTTGAATTGCTCCTGAAACAATTAATATAGAGGCAGGAGATACATATACGCCATGCTCCTTTAAGTATTCGGAAATCTTTTCCCTTAAATAAAGATTTCCTTTCGGCTCTTCATACCCAAGCGTCACATTTGACTTTAAAAGCTTATTCATAATTTCTTTCATCTTTTTCTCAGGTAAGAGACTCGGCGCGAGCTCACCCGTTCCTAATCGAATTACATGTGGATAAAATTCAGCTTGATTAATCTCTTGAATAGCTGGGAGATTCGGATAATGAACTCCTGTTTCTACATAAGACTGCCAATTAGGCGGGGGTGCGTATGTTGAAGCATTCTCATTATTATTTACAACAATTGTTCCTTTCCTGCCATTCCCTTCAATATATCCCTTCGCAACTAGTTCATCGAAAGCCATTACAATTGTGCTTCGATTCACACCAAATGTATGGGCCAAATCTCTTTGTGAAGGTAATTTTGTTCCAACAGTCCATTCTCCATTAACGATCCTTTCTTTTATATACGTTTCTATTTGTTTATACAGCGGCGTCGCTAGAGACATATTCGGTTTCCAAACGAATCTTTCCATCATATCACCTTATATTCTTTTTGGTTGGTAACCTCCCCAACCATATGGATGGATACAAATTTTCATTTCTTCTATACAATATACACTATCATAATGAATTAAAATAGGAGGTAATATGATGAGTGAAGCAATTATTCATGGTATCATTCTTGCATTTGGACTTATCATTCCATTAGGTGTACAAAATGTTTTTGTCTTTAACCAAGGTGCTAGCCAACCAAACATTTGGAGGGCAGCCCCTGTAGTATTAACTGCCTCTATATGTGATACGTTACTCATATTGATTGCGGTGCAAGGTGTCTCCCTTGTACTCCTTACTTTTTCTTGGTTAACTAACTCGTTATATATAATTGGATTTTTCTTTCTCCTATATATGGGCTTTGTTATTTGGAGAAGTAACCCTTCCAACGATGTAAAACAAGAAAAAAGTATGCCATTAAAAAAGCAAATCCTTTTCGCAGCATCAGTTTCGTTATTAAATCCACATGCAATTTTAGACACAATCGGTGTAATTGGAACAAATTCTATTCAATACATAGGAAGTGAAAAATGGGCTTTTACACTTGCAACTATTATCGTTTCTTGGATTTGGTTTATAAGCTTAGCTTTGGCGGGGAAATTTCTAAAAAGACTAGACTCAACCGGAAAGACAATCTTATTATTAAATAAATTTTCTGGTCTCATCATATGGGGTGTCGCGCTTTACATGTTAAAACAAGTTATTTATTCTTAATGAACGAAAGAGAATTGCATGTTACTGAAAACATCATGCAATTCTCTTACAAATTATGAAGTAGGTTCCGGTTTCTGTTTTACCTTCTTTGCATCTTTTGCTGGTTTAATCCAAATGATTGCTATAACAGCACCAATGGCAGCGAAAATACTTGTCAAATAAAACACTTCATGGTCCGCCCCTTTCATAAAAAAAGAATATAAAGGTGGTCCAGCTGCTACACCGATAAATCGCATTGAACTATAAAAGGACGTAACCGTTCCCCTTTGCTCCTTTTCAATTCCTTGTGTAATGAGGGCATCTAAACATGGGAGTGCCATACCAATTCCTATCCCCATAATAACGAGACAAAGAAGTAGTAAGTAAATCCCTTTTATAAATAAAGGAATGATGACTGATGCAGCTGCCATTAAAAAACCAATATAAATACACTTCTTCATAACATTTTGATTATCTCCAATTTTTTTACCGGCCATATAGGAACTAAGTGACAGTACAAGTAACGGGATAGCAAGCACACACCCTTTCCATATACCATGAATGTCATACTTTGATTCCAGTATAGTCGACAAATAAAAGAGAATTCCGAATAAAATAAGCATAATAATTGCACCTAATGCAAAAATGGCAATTAACCATCTTCCCTTTTCTCGAAACGTAGAGATAATAGATCGAATAAACTCTTTTAATGGCGGTACTTCCCCTTCTTGTTTTTTTGCCTTTACTAATACCAGCAATAAAACAATTGATACGACACATAAAACTGGAATCGCCCAAAATGGTAAGAACCATACAATGGCAGCAAGAGCAGATCCTAAAATAGGGCTCAACACTTTTCCAAATGTATTGGATGTCTCAATGATTCCCAAACCTGTACTAACTTGTTTTTCATCTTTGTATAAATCACCAACACACGGTATAACAACCGGCATTGCACCAGCAGCACCAATACCTTGAATCGCTCTACCGATTAGTATCCAAATGTAGGGATTATCAACTTTCCATGATACCCAACCAGTTATCGCTCCTCCTATAGCCGCAATCAGCAAACTCGGAACCATTACCATCTTTCGTCCCCATCTATCTGATAAATAACCAGCAATCGGTATAAGTAAAATGGCTACGATAGAGTAAATTGTAATAATCATGGATACTTGAAACGATGAAATATGTAATTTCTTTTCAATTGTCGGCAAGATTGGAATGAGCATTGAATTCCCTAATGTCATGACAAGTGGAACTGATGCAAGCGCAATTAAACAACAGTTTTCTTTTTTTAACATGTTGATTTCGGAACCTTTCATCATATATTTCTTACCATATAATAGCCCTGCTGGAACATAATTTTCATTCCATCAGGGCTATTACACCTTTAATACTTCCCATTCACAACAAAAGAAATTGGGTAAAATATAGTATTACTTCTATTCTTTGAATTCTGTTCGCTATATATCCATACCAATTAATTGAAAAAAAAAGAAAGGAAGAATCCTTCCTTTCTCCTATAACCTTCTACATTTAGCGAGTATATCCGCCACCAAGCTGTTGTTCTGCCATCGCTACTAGGCGTTTTGTGATTTCACCGCCTACAGAACCGTTTGCACGTGAAGAAGTATCAGCTCCAAGTTGTACACCGAACTCTTGTGCAATTTCATACTTCATTTGATCTAAAGCTGCTTGTGCTCCATGTGATGCTAATTGATTAGAATTACGATTTCTAGCCATTACCAATCACCTCCTTATTTATATATAAATTGTGTAAAATTCGAATTAAAATACATGGAAATTTTTGGATATTTTCACAGTAAAAAAAGAGCCTCTAAACGAGACTCTCACATCATTTCACATTATGAAGTTACTACTTCTAAATTTCTATTTATTAATACTTTCATTTCTTCTTTTAATATCTCTTTTGAGTTATGTCCAAACCATTCTAACGAAGCAAAAAGATCCGTGTCTCTCACTTCCTGAATAATCTCATCATAATTTACAATACCTTCAAATAACGGAACCATACCAATACGGCTTCCTGCTGCAGCATATACATTATTAGGTTCAAACACATGCAAATAATCCGCTGAAGATATATTCTTAAAATGGTAATGTAGTGTCCACGGCTTTAATCGATGGAAACTGTCTATTGGATCTGCGCCAGACTCCCATATATGAAGAAAATCAAGATTTATTTTTAAATTCGGATGATTTACTTCTTCTAATAGTTCTATAGTAGAAGGCAATGTGTCTGTTAGTGTATTAGGATGTGTTTCTAACAGCACATACATATTGTGCTGAGCAAACACATCACAAATCTTACGTATTCGCTTCACATACTCTTTCCTCTCTTGTTCCGAGAAGTCCTCGCTCCCTTTTTGCCCAGCAAACGTGCGAATTTTATTTGTATTAAACCAATTAGCTAGTACTACAAGTTGTTCACTTTTCTCTATCGTTTTTTCAAAATCTGCTGATAATGATATATCTAAGTAATCACTTATCATCGTAATTTCTAAGTTTTTATCCATTAGAAAATTCAATTCTCGTTCTGTCGTTTCACGCTCTTGCATATACAAATTTTGTGCATGAGTCCCCCATAATTCAATTCCTTCAAAACTGTTTTCATATGCAAATTGAACAATATCAGTAAATGAAATTAATTGATGACGAAATGAAATGGTACATAGCGAATATTTCATAGCTTTAAACTCCCCTATCTTAAATTAAGTTAGCTTCTTAAAAAGTTACGACAGACTGATTTGTTTTCATACCTTTCCATGATAGAAACTGTCTCTCTAATTCCTTCTTAATTTGCAGCTCAATTGCATTCATTTCATCCAGTTTTTCAATAATCGCTACTAGCATATCTTTATTGTTCGTCATCGCCATTTTAATTGCACGATACTGTACATTTGTAAATCCTTGTACAATATCCTCTACCCGATCACACCAATAATCAAATTCTTGCTCCGAATATTGCAACGTTTCACGGAAGTATGCAAAGGCATGCTCATAACTATATTTACGAATTGCAAGTACTGGTATTTGTTTTACTGCTGCTACAAGTCCAGAAAGCGCATATCCTTCTTCCTCATTTGCCATTTTTACAATTAAATTTTTCAGTTCCATAGTCAGTTCATTGTCGTTCTTTTTGAATGTTTCTGTGAAATAACTAGCTACTGTTTCTTGTGTTGGCTCCCCAATTCCTTCTATATCAATGAAATATCCTCCACCAAATGGGTTATCTTGAATAGAGTGAAGCACTTTTTCTCTTTCCATATTCCCTTCCCAACGAAAATCAGGATCTAGCATGAACCACTCTTCTTCTTTCTCTGTTTTTGATATCATTAAATAATGTGGAAACGGTTTTTGATGAAATTTATTTTCCCTCTCTGGTAATAGAGACATATCAACCATTACAATGACATAACGATTTTCCGGCTTGTTTTCTACTAATTCTAAAAACATTTCTACATTGCTATCTTTATCTTTTGCATGATCATACCATTCGTTTACTTTAATACCGTACAATTTTTCAAACCAAAGTAAATAATGATCATGGTTAATGTTTTCAGAGTGATACGAAATAATTCCGCCTTCTGTTATATCAAAATCTCCATCCCATAGTCCAAAATAAAATGGACGAAAATCAATGTCGCTACGCCTTTTTATAATTTCACAAAAACAACTCACTAAACAGTGCACTTTAATTGAAGTCATACTCTCATCCACTTTCTTAAAGGTTAGTTATTTACATTTACTTCCTGCAACGGCTGTAACTCCTCCATAAAATCAAGCAAAGATCCTACAGTAAGAAATGCCTTTGGATCTACCTCATCCTCTGGAACGCATAGCTTTACATCCATTTCTATGTATACAATAAGCTGCAACATCATTACCGAATCTATATATAAATCTTGATTTAAGCGCATCTCTTCTTCTAAATACGTTACATTTTTCAGTTCCATTTTTTCTACCATAATTTTTAACACTGCATTCTTTAACGCTTCTCGTCTCATGTTGTAACCTCTCCCATCTCTAGTAACTTTCTACTTACTTTTCCAGTTTTATTTTTCGGAATTTCAGTTACACTTTCAATTTCATGAGGAACTTTATAAGAAGGTAAGTGCTGAATACACCATTCTCTTATTTGCACCGGATCAATATGAGAGATCACTTTCGCTTTAACTATTTCTCCCATCACAGGATGTTTCCCTCGATATACAATTGCCTCTTGCACACCTTCCAATCGAAGCATCGTTTCTTCTACCTCTATAGGAAAGACTTTTAATCCTGAAACGTTAATTACATCGTCCATACGCCCCATAAAATGAATGCCACGCTCAGATTTATACCCTAAATCTTTCGTGAAAATTTCCTTACCGTTCATTTTCACGACGATTTCTTCCGGTGCATTTTCCTCTGAACCTATGCTTATACTCGCATGAGGTAGAGGGTTTCCTAAATCTAAATGGCTTTTCATATCATGGCATATACTAATACAACCTGCTTCAGAACAACCGTATTGCTGCATCATATATGTTGTCATTTCTTTTAGTTTATAAAATAGTGCTTCTGGCAAAGGCGATCCTGATGTCATAATTTTATGAAACTGGAACGTTCCTAATGGAAAACTTCCCATAATGTGTAACATAAGTGGTACTGCATATATGATATGTTTTTCTGTATTACGAACTATATTTAATGCGAATTTAGGATTTTTGTTCGTAATGATTACAGGCTTGCTCCCCCTCGTAATTGCTGATAACGTACCACATATTAGTCCGTATGAATGTGAAACAGGAGCCATAACGATTGGCACTTCATCTACTTCACAGTTTAAAGCTTCATTATAGGCAGTAATTTCTGTATCAACTTCCGTCCATGCTCTACGAATCAGTTTCGGTTCTCCCGTAGTTCCCGAACTATATTGCAATAAAGAAGGTTCTTCTAGTAAAAAGTTCCCTACTTCTAATTTTGTAAAATCGCCATATTCTCCATATAAAACTCCTACACTATTTGCACGCTTTGCCATTTCAATAGCCGTTTCTTTTGGCGTATCTTCATGTATAAGTAATACTGATGATTTCTTTTCTTTTAAGAAAAACACAAGCGTAATAATATCGAATGGATCTTTCAGACAAAGTGCAAATCTATTTCCTTCTGCTTCTTGAAATTGTTCCATTTCCTCATAAACTTGTAATCTCAAATCAAAATCACTTTTGCTATACTCTTGTTTATTAACGATTAGCATAATTTCCCCCTGTAACAACTGATTTTTGTTTCATAAGTTGTCTTACTCTATACAATGGATTTGGAACTTCATGAACAAGCGATTCCACATCCATATATAATCGACGTTTCGTTAATTGTTCAGCATAGAATGTAGGTGCATATAATTGAATATTTTCAAATCTACCTTTCAAATGTGGATATATTCTTAAATGATCTTCAATTTCTTCAACAACCATCATCCAAAAATGTTCTTCTTTCAATCCATATTCATCCGCAAGTACGAATGCTAATTCTCCTAAATTAAACAGGAAAAGTGCATCTAACACCATCTCTTGCAAACATTCGATGCGATCCATTTCAAAGAAATCATTCATTTTTCCATTCGCATATGTTTTATGCATTTTAGTAAAGTCGGGACATTTGTCAACTTCTTTCAAATATGGACGATAAAACTCAAGCCCTTCATGAAAATCCTTTAACGCAATACGAACAGGCACCCCTTCTTTATGGACTAGAATCATATTTTGTCCATGTGATTCCAGTGCGATACCATGCTCTACAACAAGATGTATAACTGGTATTATCGCTTTTTGAATAAGTAATTGTAGCCAATCCTTCATTCCATATTTGTTCAACCACGCATCAATAATTGGTGTACCATCTTTCTCTTTAGCGTATAAACCATTAAAAGGAATTGCATCCTCTTGTGCATCTAAATACTTATGAATGCTTTCGCGCCAAATACATCCTAATGAACCATATATAGCTTTCTTATTCGTGTCATACGTTACACTTGAAAACTCGCTTAACAAGATTAAACGTGCTTCATCGCTTAAATAGGCGTCATTACTTACAACATCATTTAACCAATTTGATATTGCTGGTGCACTCACAACAGAGTATGGTTTCAGTGTACGGAGTGTTGAAGTGTTGAGTAAATTCATCGATAATTTAACGTACGGTTTCTTTGGACTCGTAATATTTCTTAACGTTCTCATTGACTGTTGCGCGCAATAATCGTCCTCTGATGTTCCTAAATAAATAATAAAATTACCCTGTATATGATCCCCATAATTTGAAATGATGAAATTCTCCCACTGCCATGGGTGAACAGGTATAAACACGTACTGTTTTGGATTACATCCCTTATTACGAATTCGTTCCATAAACTCTTCTAATTTACGATCGCCAATCTCCTCTTTTAAAAGGTCGTTATACATCACTTCATTCTCATAACCTACAGTCGCATAATTCTTATGCGCTGCAATCCATATGAGTTTTATTGGCTGCATAAATTCATATCCATATTGAAAATTGTCACGATATTGAAATCCAACACGTGCTTTATAACTAGGGTGATATGGATGGCCGTCTATTAAATGGCTTTCAAACTCATCGTAAGATTTTTGAGTATATTCTTTCTTATTATTTCTTTCATATCGTGCAATCGTGTCTTTAAATATTGTTTGTTCTAATTCGTGCATAAAAGAATCTAATTTAGCTTGTTCTACACTAGCAACCCGAAAAACTTCTTCTAGAAATTGCGAGACAGATTGTATTTCTTGCTGTTCATCTTGGACTCTTACTATTAATGAGTCTAAAGAAATACGTCCAAATGTCATCCGTTCCCTGCCATAGCATTTGTACGTGACACTTTTGTCTTCTTCATCAAGTCCTTGTATTATAAAAAGAATTTGTTCTTCTTTTTCTATGCGAACCGGTGTAATAATCCCCTCATAAATTAACGATTCTACTAATTGACGTAGCACTCTTCTTCGTACTGAAATGTAATCTTCTGATTCGAGCGCCTTCAATACTTTCGTATGATACATGTCCACTCTCATAAAACCCTCCACCTTATGACAAAATACCATTATTTGTATTACGTGAAATTTTAACGCTATTTATGAACGAACAGCCACTTCTCTAACGAGCGGATTATGTACTTGCACATAAATTGCTTGCTCTAATGGATTACTTAACTCATCGACATCGAAAAATCTCGTTAGTAAATTTGCTTTACACGCTAACTTATCTTCGTCCAATAATTCTCTTAAAAATGTTGAAGGTTCCCGGTTATACGGAAGGAATGATTCAAGTACAGACCTTAATTCCGAGAGAAGAATTTCCTCCTTAATTAATCCTGCTGTGCCAAAACCATTAATGAGGCCAAACATATGATTGAAAATTAAGTAGTAACGAAATCTCTCATCCACAATATAGTCGTCATATAAATTTCCAGTACGTTCTCCAATACCAACTAATTCATTATTAAGCATCTCTTTCATTGAATTACAGAAATAAAATCCTTGATTATCACGGAAATAATATTTGACCGGATAACCATCCTTTAGCTGCACAACGCTATTTTGCTGATGAGCTTCTAGTGCAACACCGTACTGTAAATACATCCATACCATCGGCTTTAAAGAAATATTCATATATCGTCTAAACCACTCTAAACTTACTTCTTCACAGCTTTTACCTTCTAAATCTGCTAGGCGATGAATAATATTTGATAACCGCGTACGCTCCCCAGGTATAGCATCTTGAACTAGCCCAGCAATTAATGTTGCGTCGTTTGCATGTTCACTATAAAAAGGGTTCTCGCGAATAATCACTTCAAATCCAGATTCTTGTGTTCCATAATTTAATGTAATATATGCTGGATCACAAATAAAATCAAAGCCTGGAAATCTCTCTCGTACTTCACCAATAGCCGTATTTAACATTTCCTTCCCTTCAAGACCACTCTCAAGTTCTTTCAGTTTATTAATACGCATTGAATTCGTTACTTTCACCGGAAATGAAAACTTAAGCATATACTTCGAATCGGGATGATACAGCGTCCTTAGCGATGATGTTGCCATATAATACTTACCTACAGGTCCAATATACTCAAGCAATTCTTGAACTATCCAATCTTGTACGTAAGCTTGATGCAAGAGCCATTCTGCCTGAAGCGGATGAATTGGAATTAATGCATATTGATCTTCCTTACAGTACTTCGCTATAAATTCCTTACTAACCATCTCATCATTACTTAATTCTTCTTTTATAATCGTTGTTGTAGAATCTGATAATAATGATTTTTCATTTACTATACTTTTATGGGCCCGAAAATAATGAAGCTGACATTCTCCTTTTAATTCTGGAGAATAAATTGCATTTTTCCAATCCAATATCCCCTGTCTACTCTTTGGTGTAGGATGAGTTAAATGCCCAAATAATAACGACTGCTCCGCTTCTATAAAAGTTGTATGGAAACCGTATAATGCGGACGTATCTTTTATTCTCTCTTTTGTAAATTCCTCAATATTTTGACAACTACGGATAACTCGAAGCATAAGTTCCGCAGGATTCGTCCCTTCTCCGTAGTTGATAGACATCTCTTTTATTAAAAATGTAATAACTGTAACGTAATCTGCTTTAATAACAGAATTACTATCTCCAATTTGATAATAAAATTGTTCTCCAAACAAATGACGATCTGTTGATGATTTATATATAACTTCTCCATACAAAGTAACGTTCTGTGCCGATAGCCGACAACATAAATATGTGGGGACTGTATCTCTATTCAACGTATTACTGAAGATACTTTTCATTCTTTCATCCTCTGTAATCCATTCTCCACTCCCTGTTTCTCTTAAATAACAGTTTAAAAAGCTTTGTAATGTTGCATGTTCTGCGATTTGTTTCGCATGCTGCATGTTGGTCCTCCTCTTTATATTAAAGCTATCGAAATTTTATATAATAAACGATAATTGAATGTCGTTATCAATTATGATTCTAATTGATAATGATATTCAATTCAATAGTATATTTCAGAATTTTTTTATCTGATTTAATCTTCCTTGTTTTCCCACTTTTCTTTAATCTAGTTAAAAATACGCGAAAGAAATACTCAGTTTCAAAGTACATACTTACTATTTTTCATTAGTAATCTATCCAAAATGGTTAAACAAAAGAGGTATACCTTAATTGGTATACCTCTTTCAAACATAAAGTTTACATAATAATATTATTTAAGCAAATCTATATAACTGTTTGTATAACAAATTCAAATCTCTCCAACAATACGCTGTTTCTTCTATCTTTACTCTCTCTAAAAATTTCATATCTATTTTTTCAGGGTTAAATTTTTCATAAAACTTTGTAGAAGGATTATTCGTAACAACCCAAACTAAAAGTGATTGCATATCATTGTTTATACAATCCGATAATAAAGCTTGAAATAACTTTTGTCCTATTTTCATTCCTTGATACTCTTGTAAAAGGTAGATTGCATATAATTCTCCGTCACAATTATATGTACCAGTTCTTTCTACTCCCCCATCGATAAATCCGACTATTTCTCTATTTGAATTCTCTGCTACAAATCTAAATTGATGATTACCTTCTTTTTGAAAAATATCTTCCCATTGTTTTTCTCGTTTCTCATATGCTATATTATCTAAAATTTCGTCAGCAAATATCCCTTTATACGTTGTTTTCCAACTATCAACATGCACCTTTGCTATACCTGGTATATCATCCTTTATTGCTCTTCTAATATGTATTCCCATCATTTCTCCCCCTCGTTACTCATCATTATATCAATTTCATTCCTTAAAAATCCAAATAAAAAAGAGTGAATTCACTTCACTCTTTTTTATCACAATTATCTACTTTCCACTTCAACTGAAACTACTCGATCAATCTCTTTCAGGGAACTATATAACTCTGTTGTATATAAATCTTCTGGAGCTAAAATAACCATCTCCAGTTGCTGAAATGCTCCACTATCTATATCTTTAATTTTCACGCGTTTCACATGCATGCCTAAATTTTTAATTTGCTTAAATATACCATCTAACTCATGATGCTCTTTAACAGTAATTTTTATAGATAAATCCTTTTGTCTTAATGAATACGGTCCTGCAATTTTCACAAGTTGCGGAAGTACATTAATCGCTAAAATAATTAAAACCATAGCAACTGTCGCTTGTAAATAAAATCCCGCACCAATTGCAATCCCTAAAGCTGAAGCAGCCCACACCATAGAAGCTGTCGTTAATCCAGAAATAACGTCATTACTTCTTCGTAAAATGACACCTGCGCCAAGAAAACCAATTCCACTAACAATTTGAGCAGCCAGTCGCATCGGATCCATATTTGTATGTCCTGGAACAGAATATACATGCACAGATTCAATTGAAACCATCGTAATTAAACAACTTGCTACAGAAATAACCATACTTGTCTTCACACCAAGTGGTTTATTCTTTAGCTGCCTATCTATCCCGATGAATAATCCTAAAAAGAGTGCTAAACCTAATTTGAGTAAAAATTCATATGACATATTTCCATTCTCCTTACTTTACAATGTTTCCCTTAGAATAACTCACTATAACTCTTTTGTGATATCAATTCCAGTCTTTTCTATTCATTTAACGTAAAAAACCGAAAAAACATTTATAACGATGTTTCTCCGGCTTTTTATTACACTTTAGATTCTTCTTTATTTCTGATCTTTAATCTTAATTTCTGCATCTTTGTAGAATGCTAATTTACTGTCATTATACTCTTTTGTAAATTTGTTAAACTGCTCTTTCGACTTTTGTGCTTCCACATTTAATTCATTAACAGTTTTAACTTTTTCACCGATTTCTTTTAATTTCGTTTCTTTTACTTTTAATTTTTCATACAGTTCTTTTTCAGTCACTAACACTTTCGTGTAATTTTCATTCATCTTTTTGAATGCATCATAACGATTCTTATACGACTCTTCTACTGCTTTTGCTTGTTTTTGTAACTTCTTATCTTCAATCTTCTCTATATTACTTTGAACAGATTTCGTTTCCTTCTGTGCTTTTTCTAGCATTTCTTTCTCACTTTTCAATACTTTTTCACGATCATCTACATTTGCAGTAGCTTGCTCTATTTTCTTCACAACTGCTTCATTATGATCTTTACCTTCTTGCAAAATTTGAGCATATAGTTCTTGACCTTGTTTCTCTAACTGCTCTAATTTTTTTGCTTCATCCACTAAAGATTTTTCTTGTGTTGCTGCTGTTTCAAAAGCTGTATATAAATTTTCTTCTGGTTTTTCACCGAAACAACCTGTTAAAAGTCCTACTGATAATGCTCCAACTACTGCTACTTTTCCATACTTCAACGTTCATTCCTCCATTACATACGGTTATCATGCCAGAAGTTCACTGGGAAGTGACTCTCTTCATGATAAGCTTCAAACTCATAACCCTTTTCTTTTAGCCCTTTTAAAATTGCTGGCACAGCAGCAACTGATTGTGGGTGAATATCATGCATTAAAATTACTTCTTGTGGTTTTGTTGCGTTAGTTAATACGTTTTGAGCAATTTGTGCTGCAGCTGCATCAACTGGCATTTTATTGTATTTCCAATCTAATGAATCAATTGTCCAATCCCATACTTTAAATCCGCCTTCTACCACTTTATTTCGAAGACCTTCATTCAATCCAGGCATCGAACCATATGGAGGACGTGTTAATTTAGGTGATTTCCCAATAATATTAGCGATTAAACCTTGATCTTCTTTCATCTCATTTACATACTCGCCATTTTTATATAACTTTGCGAAATTATGTGTCATACTATGCATGCCTACATAATGACCCTCAGCATTTTCACGTTTCACTAAATCAGGAAATTCTTTGACATTCGCTCCAATTAAAAAGAACGTTGCCTTCGCATCATGTTGTTTTAGCGTATTTAATAATTCAGCCGTATATTTCCCTGGCCCATCGTCAAATGTAAGATAAGCAACTTTTCTTTCTTTTCCATTAAAACGACTTGGTGCCGTTTTATTCATTTCAACTTTCGGCTGTTCACTTGCAAGCTGCACTACATTTTCTTGTTTCGCGACAGCTTTTGCTGGTGAAGTAATTGATTGGAACATGTAATACCCAATAGCTACTGCGGCAATCGCTATTAAAACGACTACTATTTGTTTAATTTTTAAAGCTTTTTCCATTCTATCGAATTCCTCTCCCTATTAATCTTATATATAAATCGCCCAATATAATTATACATCTATTTATTTTTATTTCACCATGTAAACAGATTTTTTTGTATTATAATGGGAGTTTTATCAAAAGTATTGTTCCATGTATTTATACGACTAAACGTATCTCCATGAAGGTCCACCATTTTTTTGACGATAGCTAAGCACCTATTGTATGATTATTAATCTGGTAAAATAGCTGGTCAATATATGATACATGATCTTTCGCAATTACTATCTCTTCGTCTTTCACCTTAATCGCTTCATTGTGTATAAATATGTAATTGCATTTTGAACAGTCTTTCTTTAACCTGTTTCAATTTCCACCAATTCAATTGTTCTATAAATAGTAATAAATTGAATTTCCTTCCCTTCAACTTTAGGAGCTAATTTCCAAATAGTCCCCTCTAGTATATCGTATAATTACACCTTTTGTTTATATAAATTAAAATGATTTTAGTATAATTTTTCCGCAACAAAAAACCGTTATTAAAAAGTTGCTAATCCACTTCAAAAAAAAGATTGGCAAAAGCCAATCTTTTTTTATTATTCGTTTCGAACTGGTTTTGGCGTTACACCTAAATGATCATTTAATTTTTTTGAAATATCTTTTACATTTTTTTCATTTGGAATGTAATAATAAATACCACCGATACGTTTATCTGTACCTTCTATTTGCATTTTTTCCATTTCCAAATTAGATCCTGCCATATTTTTTGTAATGGCAAGCATATCGTCAAATGTTAAGTTCGTTTTCATGTTTTTATCAACCGCATCTAGTAAAGAGCCCATTTTGCTAATTGATTGAACAGACATCGCTTTTTTGGCAATTGCTTCTATTACAAGTTGCTGTCTCTGTCCACGCATTGCGTCACTATCAATTTTACGCGTTCTTGCAAGTGCAAGTGCTTGTTCTCCATTTAAATGTTGGTAACCTTTTTCTAAATGGATCATACCAGCTTGGTCTTTACTATCTTGTTCAGTGAAAGTAACTGGTACATCAATATCAATACCACCAATTGAATCGACAATTTGTACGAATGATTCAAAGTTAAACTTCACATAATAATCAACAGGTACATTTAAAAATCGTTCCACCGTATCGCGTGTGCTTTCTACGCCACCAAATACGTGAGCATGAGTAATTTTATCTAATTTTTTTCTAGTTGGAATATAAACACGTGAATCACGTGGAATACTTACTAGCTTAACAGATTTATCATCTTTATTAATTGTTGCTAATAAAAGTGCATCTGTTCGAACTGCTTCGCCATATTGGCTTTTTCTCATTTCACTTCCATCTACACCCATGATTAATATTGAAATATTATCCTTTAAAGGTTCAACTTCTTTATCACGCTTTGATGACTTTTCAATTTTTGCATACGCATCATTTACAACAGCTTTTGCTTTATTATATATAAACGAACCATATCCTACTCCTCCAAAAATAAGTAGGAAAAATGGAATTAATATGAACCATTTTATTGACTTTCTTTTAGAACGCTTTTTATTACTTCTCGTATTTTGTTCTAATTCAGAGCTCATACCCATTCGCCTCTCTTTCTCTTTACCAAGTATAATGTAAGTCTATTTATCTTCATATTGAATTTCCTTTCATTAACCTTACAATTTTGTAAGGTTACTACTTAAACCCAATATGTATTCCATTTCACATTATACTCTCGTACTTATTTTTGGCAAGTCACTATTTACCAATTTCAAAAATTTAACACTTCGCAACATGCGAATTTATAAATTCATTAACTCTTTCATTTTAAATTAGGATATCTTTTTCCAGATAAACGATATGAATAAAGAGTCCAGCTAATGATAAAACCTCTATGAATACAATATATTTCACGTTATTATTTCTCAAACGGCGTATACATGCTTTTCTTCCCCTGATTATCAATAAAAGCCGACTTTGCTTTTATTTTCGTTTTTTCTACTTCCATGTCTTCATTTGAGAAGTTCACAATGATTTTAATATCTTTTCCATAAGAAACAGATTGTACTAGCTTATCTTCTGACAAATACGCAAAATTCGTCATCTCTTCTTTTACTGCTTTTTCATGAACTTCATTCCAAACTTTTAGATGCTCTGTAATTTCTTTTTTATGTTTATTCCACTCTACTTCATCTAAATGGTACAACGGAGGAACATTATACAATAATTCAGACAGCATTCGATTTCCAACTTCATCTTTTACCTTTAAACTTCCCCATTCCCAATGGTGCGTTGTAATAACGGAATCATTGTATACTAATTTATATAATGGTACCGAATATACTGGGTTTAAATATACTTGTTTATATTCTTCTTTCAATGGTACTTGTTTTGCATATTTTTCGGGAACATTTTGATTTGGTGACCAATATCCACCGACATAATACGGGCTTGTTTTATTTTTTCGCATATCTTCATCGTCCCATTTAATAACAGGTGTTTCAATTCCGTGTGCAAATGCAATCGTACTACTAGCAAAATCATTTCCACCTTCAGAACCAACGACCATACCCTTTTCTTGCGCAATGTAGTCCATTCGTTTTAAACGTGCTTTTAAATCTTGCTCTTGTGTCGTTATATGTTTCGCTGAATAGTCATCGTAAATTTCACCTGTCGCATCACAATCAATAAACCATGAATTATATTTAGGACCATTTTGTAATATATCATTCATGCGTTCCTTTACACTAGGCAGCGATAAAGTCGGGTTTAACTTGCGACCTCTGCCTAAAAAGCCTTGCACCTTTTCTCCGTTTTTCTTCGTTACAGTAGCCTCTTCGTATAATGATGGGTCATTAAAGGATGCTGTGTTCCAATTTTTATCACTTTTTTCGTGAATGGAATGATATGAATCATACGGACCAACTAAATACCCCATTTCCTTAGCTTTTGCCACGAAATTCGGTTGCATAAATCCTTGTTCCCAGTTCGGCAGACCAATCCACGCTTTTTCTATTCCGGCCTCTGTCATTTCCTTTAGTATGTCCGTTCCATCTGCATTACCCCATTTACTTACCTCTTCAACCGCATCGCCAAGTAGCGACTTTAATAAATGCTTATTTAAGCTATACAATTCTGTATTCGTTAAGTGACCTACACCTTTCTTTAATAGCACACTAGCTTCCTGGTCAACGTTTTGAAAAATATCCTCTTTATAAAATTCCTTCATGGATAATACTTCGTTTATATAACGTAAAATAACATTTTTTTGATACTTATCAATGAAATCTTGTTTACTTACTTGATCTAATACATTCAGTTCCCCAGGCTCTGAACTATTCTTTTGAATAAGTTCTTTTATATGACTAAACAGCGGGCTATTTATTTGCTCCCTTAGTTTTGGCCAATTTATATTATTTTCTGATAAACCATTTTGATTCCAAAAATAAAAATGCGCCGCTCCATATAACTTTTCGATTTCTTTATTTTTTCTAGCCTTTTCTTGTAATGTTTTAAATTCACCTTTTCGAACAATATCATCCTTATACAGTTTAGCAATACTTACCGCATCATTATTTGTCACATATAATTGAAATCCATATGTTTTATTTTGATTTATGCTCGGAAATTCATGTGTAAAATCAAATCCTATTTTCGGATCCGAATGAAATTTCAATTCATTATTAAACATATTGTTTGCAATATATACAATTGAATATTTCGAACCATTTAATGCGAAAAACTTCATAGAAAATGATTCAGCAAATGAATATGCATCATCCTTTAAAAACTTCTTCCAATTCTCATCATTGCTCGGAATTTGCTTACCCTCCCATAACGGAAGTGTATAATTTTCAGCTTCTACTTTCGGCCATGTAAAGCTTTCTGCACCAGTCGATTCCACTTCAATGTTTAAGTGGTCTTTTTTCTTTTCTAATTTTATTTTTACTTTTTGATCTGGATATTCCCACGATGTACGATCCTTTTCTTTTTTTACATTCGATACCTTCATTTTCGGTAGGGGTTGTGATGCCTGTTCCTTTACACCCTCATGTTCTACAGTTAATGTGAATGTTTCTGGATTTACATCATAAGTAAAATCTTTATACGTCGCTTTCTTTATTTTAGACTCTTGTACAGCATTACTACCTTTTACGTCACAACCGACTAAAGTCGAAAATGACATAGTTGTAAGAAGACATATCGCTATCATTTTTTTCATCCTCTGCACCTCCACCAATGAATATACAGGTGGTTTGTTACAGGAATGTGGCAAAAAATAATAGAGCTAGCATTTTGCTAGCTCTATTTGGAGTATTAAAAGTTGATATGAACAACTATAATTCGCTTAAAAGATATGTAATACAGTAACTGCATTTTTTTCTCAACAATTATGAAACTAAACAAATCAAAATTTTAACAAGCATTCTTTAACTGAAAAAATAAGTGTATACAATGTATCCTAAAAGTAGTACTAAAATGATTATCCCTGTACTTTTCCAATTCATACCGCCTGCTATATCAACTGGACTACCTGTTTCCGCTCTATTGAGTCCGTCATGTAAAGAACCAGTAAGATTACTTTTTAATTCACTTTGTCTCATACGCTCTCTTTTTTCTTCTGGTGAATCTTTATTCATTTAATCACCCCCAAAATGAATGCACTCTTTGCTACATTATTCAAAATTAACATTTGTTTTATATTTTTCCCGAAAAAACCTAATTTAAAATAGGTTTGCAACGTAAAGAAAGCTAGCCATGCCAGCTTTCTTTATAATCCAATATGCTCTTCCTTATTTACAATAATACCTTTATGGTCGATTTCAAGCTCACATACTTTCATATCTGTAAATACTCTCGCTAATTGCTCAGCGATTTCTTGACGTTTCTCATACGGCGTTAAAATAAAAATAGATGGTCCCGCACCGCTAAGTGCTGTGCCGTATGCACCAAATTCTTTTGCACATTTACGAATAGATGGTAATAACGGTACGAGTTCTAAACGATACGGCTCGTGAAAATGATCTCTTTCCATCATTTCACCTACAACTTCCCACTTCTTTTGACAAAACGCAGCTACTAATACGTTGCTGATTGCACTAGCCTTAACTGCTTCATGAAACGGAAACACATCTGGTAATACAGATCGGCTTTCCTCTGTATTTAACTCTTCATTCGGAATAAGAGAAATTACACCTAATTCCTTACTTTCAATTCTTACAACCGAAACATTCTTTCCATCAAGTGCTCCGATTACAGTTCCTCCTAGAATGGAGGCAGCAACATTATCAGGATGTCCTTCAAAATTTGTAGCAATTTGAACTTTTTGATCAGCAGTTAAGTTCAAATTGCCTAGTTGATTCGCAACCTCTATCCCAGCTACAATCGCTGATGCACTACTTCCTAGCCCTCTTGTTAATGGAATATTACTAGTAACTTCTATTATATGGGATGATATAGAAGGACATACTTTACATGCCGTGCTAACGATTAAATTTTTATCGTCTGTCGGAATTGATTCTTCAAAGGAATGGATTACTTGCCATTTATCAGCTTTTTCTTTGACCACCACATCTAAATACAATGACAAAGCTATTCCAACTGAATCAAATCCAGGACCAACATTTGCCGTACTAGCAGGGACACGAACGCTTAATGGTATCACGACATAATCACCCCTTTAATATGATCTTTAATTTGTTCTATATCATTTGACAAACTTGCGATGTCTAGTTGATTTGAAGAAATAGCGATATCAGGATCCTTCAAACCATTTCCAGTTAATACTGCAACAACTGTTTCTCCCTTTTTGATTTTTCCAGATTTAACATGTTTAATTACGCCGGCTAATGAAGCATTTGATCCCGGTTCAGCGAAAACTCCTTCAGTTTTTGCCAATAACCTATACGCATGTAAAATTTCTTCATCTGATACCATATCTATTTCACCACAAGACTGCTCGGCAGCCTCTACTGCATACGACCAACTTGCTGGGTTACCAATGCGAATTGCTGTTGCAATTGTTTCAGGCTCTTCAATTACATGCCCTTTTACAATTGCCGCTGCTCCTTTTGCTTCAAAGCCATGAATTCTTGGCTTCTTATAACCTTTTTCTTTCTCATATTCACAGAAGCCTTTCCAATATGCTGTAATATTCCCTGCGTTCCCAACAGGGATAGCTAGAACATCTGGTGCATTTTGCAATTGGTCACAAATTTCAAATGCTGCTGTTTTTTGTCCTTCAATTCGATAAGGATTCACTGAATTTACTAATGTAATCGGCTCTTCTGCAGCAATATTTCTTACAGCCTTAAGTGCATCATCGAAATTCCCTTCTATTGAAATAATTTCAGCTCCATAAGCGACCGCTTGCGCTAATTTTCCATGCGCAATCTTTCCTTCAGGGATGACGATTATACATTTCATCCCAAGGCGTGCCGCATATGCTGCAGCTGATGCTGATGTATTACCTGTTGATGCACAAATGATTGCTTCTGAACCTTCTTCTTTCGCCTTAGCAACTGCCATCACCATACCACGATCTTTAAAAGAACCTGTCGGATTCGCTCCTTCGTACTTACCATATAGCTGAATCCCTAATTGCTTTGATATATTTAATAACGGAATAAGAGGTGTGTTTCCTTCCATTAAGCTGACATTAGGTGTGTTTTCATTCACCGGTAAATAAGAAGCATACTGTTTTAATAGTCCTTTATACATATTGTTTTTCCTCCTCGATAATGTAGTAACTGTTTATTTCACTTGCGACATCTTCTATCGCTCCTAAAACTCGTTCGAATTGATACTTTGAAGTTCGATGTGTCACAACAACAACTTCTGCCAGTTCACGGTTTAAAGGTAATTGAATAACTTCTTTTAAACTTACAGAGTAATTAACGAAACATTCTGTTATTTTTTGTAACATCCCAGGCTCATCTCGTAATGAAATACGCAAGAAATATTTCGAAACTACTTCTTCATCACCTTGTAATTCATAAGGAACTGGTTCTTTTAACGCACTTTTATTTTTCGGCACTTGATTCATATTTTTAACGATGGAAATAATATCACTTACTACAGCAGAACCAGTTGGCAACTTTCCAGCTCCAGGTCCGTAAAACATTACTTCTCCTACCGCTTGACCGTGAACATATACTGCATTAAATTCATTATTTACATTCGATAATGGATGACGACTTGGTAAAAGTGTCGGTTCTACACTTAAATGAATGGCTGATCCTTGTTTTTCTGCTTTCCCAATTAACTTCATAGTAAATCCTAACTTTTCAGCCATTTGTAAATCTTCTTTTTCAACCTTTCGAATCCCTCTTACTTGCACATCATCTAATGAAACATTCATCGAAAAACCTAAGTTTGCAAGAATTGCTACCTTTCGCGCCGCATCTAGTCCATCTACATCTGCTGTCGGATCCGATTCTGCAAAACCTAATTTTTGAGCTTCCTGTAAAGCCTCTTCATAAGACCACCCATTTTGACTCATTTTTGTTAACATATAATTTGTTGTACCATTTACAATTCCCATTATTTTTTCAATTTGATCTGATGCTAGCCCGTCAGTTAGTCCTCTTAACACTGGAATACCGCCTGCTACGCTCGCTTCATAACATAAATCACAATCATTATCGTTCGCCAGTTGAAGAAGCTCCGCACCATATACAGCCATTAAATCTTTATTTGCTGTTACGACATGTTTTTTATTTCGTAAAGCCTTAACAATATGCTGTTTTGCTTCTTCAATTCCGCCCATTACCTCTACTACAATATCAATATTTGAATCATTTAGAACTTCATCTGCATGACTTGTTACTGCAATTCCATCAATACAAACATCGCGTTCTTTTTCCAAATCACGTACAACGACTGTTTTCACTTTCACTTCGTATCCTGTATCAAGAGCGATTTTTTTATAATGTTCTTTCAAAATATGAACAACACCACTTCCGACCGTACCTAAACCTAATACCCCAACATTTATAACGTTATTCATCTTCTAATCTCCTCCTAAAAGTTTAATTGTTACACCTATAAATCACCTTATCCTGCTCTTTGGCCATGCAGGTGGTGGTTATTTCCGTACGTACAAATTGTTTCATGTTACAAGCACCTCCTTTCAAAGTAATAAAAAAACACACTCATCCCTAGGAAAGGGACGAATGTGTTTTCGTGGTTCCACCCTTGTTCCAACCTAGACGTATCTCCTTCTAGATTGCTCAAGTTCAGATAACGGCTGATACCGTCAATAATTACTAGATTACTCGTTCACTATTGAAGTTCAAAGGTGGTAAAATCATTTCTCGTGTTAGGAAGCTCACACCCTAGACTTCCCTCTCTGTAAACCGTAAAAATGATTTCTTGTCCTTATCGTTACTTTTTCGTTCATGTTTATTTGTTAACTCATTATACTCGCATAAAAAACAAAATCAATACTTTTTTTTTAATTATTTTAAATTTTCAATCTCTAAGGTCGTAAAAAACACACTCACCCCTAGGAAAGGGACGAATGTGTTTTCGTGGTTCCACCCTTGTTCCAATCTAGACGTATCTCCTTCTAGATTGCTCAAGTTCAGATAACGGCTGATACCGTCAATAATTACTAGATTACTCGTTCACTATTGAAGTTCAAAGGTGGTAAAATCATTTCTCGTGTTAGGAAGCTCACACCCTAGACTTCCCTCTCTGTAAACCGTAAAAATGATTTCTTGTCCTTATCGTTACTTTTTCGTTCATGTCTATTTGTTAACTTATTATAGTTATCAACTTTTTAAAAAGCAAGCCTATTTTTACTAACTATTTTCAAGAATTTTTTTATTATATTTTACAATAGCATTATGCAACCGCCACTCAATTTACCTATTTTGTTACTTCTCCAGTTTATAAATCAACGGTTCATATATAAAGTGAAACTTTAATCAGTAGGGATTTTGTTCATCCCCACTGATTATTAGTCGAACCAATCGGGCTTTTACGGGCAGTTGATACCCACCTAACTTCTTTACTTACGCTAAATTTTAAGGTAGGGGTCTTACTGCCCGTTAATGCGGGATAAGTTCCCCATTCTAAAACCCGTACATATCCACCTTACAAAACTATATCAATAAAATTTTCAATACAATCTTTTTGTATAACTTTCTTCTAAAGAACGAGCAACATCTTCTTCTGAAGTATTCACTTTCGCATGCTCCAGCAACATTTTTGCTGCTGAAGGTAACTCTTTTTTATTTAACCAAGATTCTGAATCCCACATCTTAGAACGAATAAAAGCTTTTGCACAATGAATATAACACTCTTCTATTTCAACAACAATTCCAAGCAACGGATTACGTCCATTCGCCTGCATTTCTTTCAAAACTTCTTCGTCGTTTGTAATATACGCTCGGCCATTTATCCGGAGCGTCTCCCCAAGACCTGGAATAAAAAAGATTAGTCCTACACGTGGATTTGAAATAATATTCAAAATGGAGTCTATACGACGATTGCCCGGTCTTTCTGGAATGATAATTTTATTATTATTTAATACGTATACAAATCCAGGTGCATCTCCTCTCGGCGAAGCATCACACTCTCCTAATTTATTTGCAGTAGATAATACTAGAAAAGGAGATTTAGACAGAAAATCTACGCAATGGTGGTCTAATGATGAAATAACTTTCTTTAACGCTCGCTCACTTGGTTGCCCCAATATTTTCCGTAACTCTTCCTCTGTTGAAATAATCGATTTTATTTCCGCACGCTCTATCCCCACTTATAACCACTCCTTTTTCTTTATTTTCCCAAAATTCAATACAAATATTGTATAATGAAATTTGCAGAAAGGGGAATTAAAATGACAGAGTGGTTAACAATATTTGATCCTGAAAGAAATACACTTGGGAAGAAATTACGTGATGAAGTGCATCGTGACGGTGATTGGCACGAAACATTTCATTGTTGGTTTGTAGAAAAAGATGCTGAAGATATGTTCTTATATTTCCAATTACGCTCTAAAAATAAAAAAGAAGCTCCATGTATATGGGATATTACTTCAGCTGGACATATTATGCATGATGAAGATGTACAAATTGGTGGCCTTCGTGAAATCGAAGAAGAATTGGGGCTTTCCTTTCAAACTACTGATTTAATATACAAAGGCATCTTTAAAATAGATTATGAAATTTCAAATCTTACTGATCGTGAATTTTGTCATATGTATTTTCACAATGTTATCAATCCACTTCCATTCGCACCAGGTGAAGAAGTAGACGATGTGATGAAAGTACATGCAACTTCTTTTCTACAACTATTAAAAAGAGAAATTTCATCTTTAAAGACTATTTCAGTCTTAAACAATACACCGATTACGATAACATTTGAAGATATTTATCCGTATGATCTTGCATACTATGAATTTGTTATAGAGCAAGGAAAAGAAGTATTAAAAAATAATAGTTTATAAATAAATTAGGACTCTCAGCATCATATTGCGTGGAGTCCTATTTTTCATTATTGCTCAAGTACTTTTAATCTACTCTCTACTTGTATAAATAAACGCATAATTAATAACAGCATAACCACCATAATCGCTATCATTGTATGTGGATATCTAAACAGTATACTAATAACACTCCCAATTAACATCATGATGAATCCATTTTGCTTCATCACTGCTGCACTATACCTATTACCCGCATCCCATAATTCCTTATTTTTCATAGATCGTTTCGTACGATAACCATATGCCGCATTAATATCTGTCGGTGGATTTTTTTGAAGGATAAGTGCCGCAAGTATAAATATAATTCCAATCAATATGCTTATTCCTATGTTTACTAGTGCATAAATCAATTATATCCCTCCTAAACTTACACTTTCATTATACGGCATAACCCTATTTTTTCCAATTCATAACACATTCACTTTCTTTCTTTTGATGTCTGAAACATACTTGGAAGTGTTACAAAACGTGCCCCTTTCGTTTTTAACTGCGGAATGATTTTGTCTAGTGCATCTACAGATCCTTGTAAATGCCCACCTGGTGTTGAATGCTGGAGGATGACACTTCCAGGAAATGAATTCCCTAACACATTATTTGTAATCGTATCAGCGCTTACACCTTTCCAATCAACCGTATCAACACTCCACTGTACAATCATAAAATTTTGCTCTGTTGCCCATTTTAATTGATTTTCAAGTATTTCACCGTATGGCGGACGTATAAACTTTGGTGCGTAACCAGCTAAACGATTTAATATTTCTTCCGTTTTTATTATTTGATTATGGTACTCAACGTCATTTACTTTTGCTAAATTCGGATGACTATACGTATGATTACCAATTACATGCCCTTCATTTGCAATACGCTTTACTACGTTTGGATACTTTTCTGCGTTTTCACCAAGCAGGAAGAAAGTCGCTTTCACATTATGTTGTTTTAACTTATCTAATATTTTTGGCGTAAAGACTAAATCTGGCCCATCATCAAATGTAAGGGCTACTTCCGCTTTATTGTAAGAACCTGAAAATGCATACGCATATTTTTCGACCCACGAAAATGGTGTCCATGATCCACGCTCATATGCTTTCATTGGTACTTCATAATTTTGAGGGGTATATACGTAAGGTAATGAGCTTTTATAGTCTCCATAATAAAATGAGTTATATGGCATATAAGCATACGAAACATCTCGTTCTAGTCCCCATTGATATGGAACGAACATTTCTGGCGAATAAAAATAATACATGATAAAAACCTCCCTAAATTTTCATATGTGATTCATCTGCACTTTGTTAGAGAAATTGTTATTCATAAGCAAAAATAAGACTGTCCGTTAACAGGACAGTCTTACTGCTTTATATTATTAATAAATCGATGTACTATCTTTTGGCAAAGCTTTCACATGTTTTAAATAGTTCGTCACTTTATCATCATCTTGCGGATATTGATATCCATATGTGTTAGCAATTTCATTCGCCACTTCTCTAAATAAATCACCCATGACAAAGAATGAGCCCCATATGTTTTCGTATTCTGCATTAGAAAATGTCTTTTTAAATTGCTTCCACATATCTTCTTCAACATATTGCTCGAAATTCTTTCCAAACTTACCTGCATTAACTGTAAAATCTGTTTTCATACCAACATGCCATTCTAGCATTACGATGAACATATCTCGTACTGGACCATCAAGTATCCCTTTCGCATAAGAAAGTTCTTCTCTCCATAGTCCTTTCCCTACATTCGTACTACACCACCAAAATTCATTACAGCAATCTAAAAACTCTTTTTCTGTAGGCTTTTTTATTAAGTAGTCTTTATCGCTTGCTGGTGGAAATTCAACAATACAATTATCTTTATCAAGAAGCAGCTTACTTAAACTATCTTGTCCAACGAACTTATTTATCAAATCAAATGGAACGAGCGTTAAATCAATTCGATTTCCATCCATAAACTGCATTAAATACGGAAATTTCCCGTCTTCGTCCGCTGGAATTAATGACATTTCTTCTGGCATTTGTACAATCATTATTTCTCCAAATCTATGAATCCAATTATGATTAGACGTAAAAGATTGTATATCATGTACAACATACATAATATCGTAGTCTTGAAAACAATCTCTCTTCACATTTGAATTTACACGTGATCCATTCATGATAACTGCTCGGATTCTTTCATCCTCTTTTGCTGTATTTATAATTAAGTCTAACATTTCTTTTTCAGTTCTCATCTATTCCTAACCTCCAATTTTTATATAAACTTATATTTCCAAGTATGTTGGAGGTCCACGAGGTAGCTGCGTTGTACAAGATACATGTTATAATTTTTGAAATTTCTTTTTCATTTTCTCTCCTCCTATTTTTTTATATCTTTCATCCCCTTCAGCAATTGCAAACTCTTCTGTAATTTCATTCATAGGTACTATTGTTACTTCAATTGTTTTTACAATTGCTACCGGATTTTCATCGTAATCCAAAATAACAGAGTAGTCCTCTGTAGTTGGTAACGGTACATTCTTTAATTCATAGAAGAGATATGCAGAACAAGTTGCCGTTTTCGTTCCGTCAACTACTTGCTTAGCAAGACGATTTGCGGTATCACCAAATTTCCAAGCACTCACCGTTTTTGGTATCTCAGCATCTTTCCAATACTCCGCCCAGTATTGTTGTGCTGCTTCATTCATTATCTCTCACTCCCCTAAACTCTACTATAAATGTAATAGACTTTCGAACGGTATCACTCTTTTACTACTGCCATTACAAACCCATCGTATCCTTTACTTCCGACAGTTTGAAGCGCTGTAGCACTAACACGTGGCTCATCAGCTATTAATTCATAGAAACGACATATCCCTTGTACACGAGGATCGGTACTAGTATTGTCAATAACTTCTCCTTCACGTACTACGTTATCCCCAATAATTACAGTACCCGGTCGTG